>NZ_LMER01000019.1:190337-281367 GCF_001426435.1 Angustibacter sp. Root456
GCCGCGGTCTCGATGGCGGAGGCAGGAGTGCCTGCGCCGCTCAGGCCGCGGCCGAAGGGCGCAAAGCGGGTTGGGTGGCGGAAACCGGCCTGGGTGGCGGAAAGGGGGTGGGGGCGGGGGGTGGCGGAAGGGTCAGGACCGCAGGTCGGGGGCGGTGAACGGCGGCCGGACGTCGAAGCGCGACGACAGCCGTCCCGCAGCGCGCCAGAGCCGGGCCACGGCGTCGTCGTCCTCGGCCGTGACCAGGTTGCCCATGAGTCGCAGCGCCAGCGTCATGAGCGCCCGCGAGCGCATGCCGACGGGTCCGGCGGCGGGCAGCAGCCCGGGCACCGTGAGCAGCCCGGCGAGGCGGCGGGCGATCGAGAACGCCTCGCCGTAGTGGTGTCGCAGCGTCGCGGGCCACGCGTGGTGCAGGTCGTCGCCGGCGGCGAGCAGCTCGGCCAGCAGCCGGCCGGTCTCGAGCCCGTAGTCGATGCCCTCGCCGTTGAGCGGGTTCACGCACCCCGCGGCGTCACCGACGAAGCCCCAGTTGGCGCCCGCGACCCCTGACACCGCGCCGCCCATCGGGAGCAGCGCGGACGCCGCGGCCCGCACGTCGCCGTCGAGCTGCCAGTCGTCGCGCCGCTGGCGGGTGTACACGTCGAGCAGCGAGCGCAGCTGGACGTCGGCCGGCCGCCGCCCCGTGGCCAGCGTGCCGACGCCGATGTTGACCTCGCCGGCGCCGAGCGGGAAGACCCAGCCGTAGCCCGACAGCAGCTCGTGGTCGGCTCCACGCAGCTCCAGGTGCGAGCTGATCCACGGGTCGTCGGCGCGGCCCGACTTGGCGTACGCGCGGATCGCGACGCCGTACGCGGTGTCGCGGTGCCATTCCCGCCCGAGCACCCGCCCGAGCTGCGAGCGCGCGCCGTCGGCCACCACGAGCCGCTGGCACCGCACCGTGGACGTCGCGCCCGCGTGCCGGAACACCACGCCCGCCACGCGGTCGCCGTCCCACTCGACGTCGACGGCGCGGGCGTCGTCGAGCGGCTGGGCCCCGCTGTCGAGGGCTACCTGCCGGATCGTGGCGTCGAGCTCGGTGCGCGGGACGGCGCTGCCCTGCGCGGGCAGGCTGCCGCCGGGCCAGGGCAGGTAGAGCTCCTGGTCGAAGCCGGCGGCGCGCAGACCCCAGTTGACCGCGCGGCCGCGCAGCCAGTCGCTCAGGCCGAGCCGCCGCAGCTCGGCGATGGCCCGCGGGGTGAGCCCGTCGCCGCACGCCTTGTCGCGGGGGAAGCGAGCCTTGTCGGCGAGCACGACGTCGAGCCCCTGGCGCGCCGCCCAGGCCGCAGCCGACGACCCGGCGGGCCCGGCGCCGATGACGAGGACGTCGGTCTGCTGGCTGGTCACCCGACGATTGTCCCCGGTGGTGGGGGGTGCTCGCGCACCGAGGGTGGTTCACGGCGCGCTCGGCGCCGACGCTGGCGGCGGGGCCCGCGGCTGGCGACGGAATCCGCAATCGGCGCGCGCGCGTTCGGGTGGATTTCGTGCTGTTGCGCCGGTCACACCGGGTAGTTCGACGGATCTGCTTGACGGTACAACGGTCCGCGGCCCATGCTGTTCTCGACGGTGTGCACCGCTTGCCCCCCCTGCGCGGTGCACACCGTCATCCATGCCCGGACATCCGTGCTCGGAGCCGGCACTTCGGATCCGAAGTGCACGGGGGACCGGGCATGGCAGCCCGGAGCCGGCGTCGCGGGCGGTTAGCGTAGGAGGGTGAGCGCAGCGCAGTTCGACGGTGACCCGCCAGGGGACGACGCCCCCGCCGCGCCCACTCGCGCCGAGCGCGTCCGCACCGCAGTCGACGCCTGGCGTCGCGAGCTGGTCGACCTCGGCGGCCGCAACACGCTGCTGTTCTACCGCGACCTCGCCGTCGGCACGCTCGACCTCACCCACGCCCACCCGAGCGGCCTGGCCATGCTGCTCGCCGGGCGCCCCACCCGCCTGTCGACGCTCGTGCGCGAAGCAGGCACGCTCGCCGACGCGCGCCGGCGAGCCCGCGCCATCCGGGCCAAGACCCTCGAGCTGGCCGAGGAGCGCGGCATCCAGGCCGGCTGGCTCGCCGTCGGCATGGCCACCTGGCACGCTCCCGACGCCGCCCGGCCGCCGGCCGCGCCCGTGCTGCTGCGCGCGTGCACGCTGCGCCCCCGCGGCGCCGCCGGGGAGGACTTCGACATCGACCTCGGCCCAGCCGCCGAGCTCAACCCCGTGCTGGTGCACTACCTCGAGAACGAGCACGGCGTCCGGCTCGACGCCGACGTCATCGCCGACCTCGCGCTGAGCGACGACGGCTTCGACCCGCGACCCGTGCTCGAGCGGGTGGCCGAGACCTGCCGCGACGTGCCGGGCTTCTCGGTCGAGCACCGGCTGGTCATCGGCACGTTCTCGTACGCGCGGCTGCCGATGGTGACCGACCTGGAGGCCCAGCGCGACACCCTCGCTGAGCACGACGTCGTCGCCGCGCTCGCCGGTGACCCTGAGGCGATCACGGCCGTCGCCGGCGTCACCGGGCCACCTGCGGCCGGCGACGCCGACCCCGCGGCCGAGCACCTCGTGCTCGACGCCGACGCGTCCCAGCAGGCCGTCGTCGACGCCGTGCTCGCCGGCTCGCACCTGGTGGTCAAGGGGCCACCCGGCACCGGCAAGTCGCAGACCATCGCCAACCTCATCGCCAGCCTGGCGGCGTCCGGGCGGCGCACGCTGTTCGTCGCCGAGAAGCGGGCCGCGATCGACGCCGTGCTCTCGCGGCTGGCGGCCGTGGGTCTCGACGACCTCGTCCTCGACCTGCACGACGGCGCGAGCAACCGCCGCCGGGTCGCGCGCGACATCGCCCTCACCCTCGAGCGCGCCGGACGCGTAGCCCGGCCGGACGTCGAGACCACCATGTCGACGCTGGTCGAGCGGCGTGGTCGGCTGACCGGGCACCTCGCGGCCCTGCACGAGCGCCGTGAGCCGTGGGGGGTGTCGGCCTTCGCGGCCCAGCAGGCGCTCGCGGCGCTCACCGAACGGCGCCCGGCCCCTCGCTCGCGCATCCGCGTGCGCGGCGCGGCACTCGAGTCGCTCGACCGCGTCCAGCTAGACGTCCTGCGCGAGGAGCTGCGCGAGGCCGCCAGCCTCGGCGCCTTCCGTGCCGGCCCCGACGACGACCCGTGGTTCGGCGCGCACCTCGCCACCTCCGAGGAGGCGCAGGAGGCGCTGGAGAAGGTCACGACCGTGAGCCAGCAGGCGCTGCCGCACGCCCGGTACGCGATGTCGACGCTGCTCGAGGCCGCGGGCATGCCCGGCGGGCGCACCCTGTCCGACTACGGTCGGGCGCTCTCGCTCATCGGCTCGGTGCGCGCCACGCTCGACGTCTTCACGCCCCAGGTCTTCGACACCTCGCTGGCCGACGCCGTGGCCGCCACCGCCACGTCGCAGTGGCGCGCCGAGCGCGGGATCGACCTGGGCTGGATGCAGCGCCGCCGCCTGGCGCGGCAGGCCCGCAAGCTGCTGCGGCCCGGCAAGCCACCCCAGGACCTGCACGCCGCGCTGGCGCTCGCGCACCGCCAGCGCGAGGAGTGGCAGGCCCTCGCCGGGCCCGGTGCCCGTCCCCAGCTGCCGCCGGGTCTGGACGCCGCGGAGGTCGCCTACCTCGATGTCGCCGAGCCGGTGGAGTGGCTGTCCGAGCGGCTCGCCGACACCGCGGCCGGCGGCGACCTGGCGGGCGTCGAGCTCGACGTCCTCGCGGCCCGGCTGGAGCTCATGACCGAGCGGACGGCCTCGCTGCCGGTGATCCCGCGCACGGTGCGGCTGCGCGAGCGGCTGCGCGACGCCGGCCTCGAGCCGCTGCTCGCCGACCTCGCCGCCCGCGACGTGGCCGCGGCCGACGTCGGGTCCGAGCTCGACCTGGTGTGGTGGACCTCCCTGCTGGAGCACATCGCCGTCACCGACCCGCGCTACGGCGCCCACGACGGCGAGCTGCTGCGCGAGGTGGGCGCCGAGTTCGCCGCCGCCGACCGCGACCACGTCACCAGCGGCGCGCAGCGGGTGCGCCGGGCGACGGCCGAGCGGCTCGTCGCCGCGCTCGACCGGCATCCCGAGCAGGCCGCCCTGCTGCGCAGCGAGGCCGCCAAGCAGCGCCGCCACCGGCCGCTGCGCGACCTCGTCGACGGCTGCCCGGACGTCCTCGGCGCGGCCAAGCCGTGCTGGGCGCTGAGCCCGCTGGTGGTCTCCCAGGTGCTGCCGCCGGGGGAGCGGTTCGATGTCGTGGTCTTCGACGAGGCGTCCCAGGTGCCGCCCGCGCAGGCCGTGCCGGCGCTCAGCAGGGGGCGGCAGGTGGTGGTGGCCGGCGACGAGCGCCAGCTGCCGCCCACCTCCTTCTTCACCAGCGCGGTGCCGGACGACGGGCCGTCCGACGCCCAGTCCGACGCGCAGTCCGAGCCCTTCACCGACGGCTTCGAGTCGGTGCTCGACGCGCTGTCGGCGACCCTGCCCGTCGCTCAGCTGCGCTGGCACTACCGCTCCCGTGACGAGCGGCTGGTGGCCTTCGCCAACCGGCACGTCTACGACGACGGGCTCGTGACCTTCCCGGGCAGCGGCGACGGGCCGGTGCTCACGCTCGAGGAGGTCGACGGCCGAGGCGTGCTCGCCCCCGACTCCGAGGCCGTCGACAGCACCCAGGCCGAGGTCGACCGCGTCGTCGAGCTGGTGCTCGAGCACGCGCGCACGCGACCGGACGAGTCGCTCGGCGTCATCGCGCTCGGCCTGCGGCACGCTCACCGCGTCGACGACGCGCTGCGGCTGGCGCTCGCCGCCGAGCCCGCCCTGGCCGACTTCTTCGCCGACGACCGACCGGAACGGTTCTTCGTCAAGAACCTCGAGCGCGTGCAGGGCGACGAGCGCGACGCGATCATCCTCACCATCGGCTACGGGCGCACACCGCACGGCCGCGTGCTGCACCGCTTCGGCCCGCTCAACCAGGCCGGTGGCGAGCGCCGGCTCAACGTGGCCGTCACGCGCGCGCGGTCGCGGATGAGCGTGGTGTCGTCGTTCGGCGCGGCCGACCTCGACCCCGCCCGGCTGACGGCGGAAGGCGCCCGGCTGCTGCGCGCCTACCTGGCCTACGCGGCCTCGGGCGGCCAGGTGCTCGATGAGGCACCCACCGAGCGCACCCACGACGCCGGGCGCGTCGAGGTCGCGGACGACGCCCTGCTCGCCGACCTCGCGGCTCGCCTGCGCGCGCAGGACCTGCGCGTCGAGCCCGCGTACGGCGCGTCGTGGGCCACCATCGACCTGGCCGTCGGGCCGGCCGACGGGCCACTGGTCGTCGCCGTCGAGGCCGACGGTCCGGCGTACGCGAGGGTCGCGAACTCCCGCGAACGCGACCGCCTGCGCCCCGAGCAGCTCGAGCGACTGGGGTGGCGCCACCTTCGGGTGTGGTCGACCGACGTCTTCCGCGACCCCGCCCGCGAGGTCGCGCGCATCCGGGCCGCCGTGGAGCGGGCCGTGGCCGACCGGCGCACCGGGCGGGCCGCCGTCGATCTCGCCGCCCCGCAGGTGCGGTGGGACCTCGACAGCCACGACGCGCAGCTGGTGGGAGCGTTGGGGTCGGCGTCCGTGGGCGGCTCCGGGCGGGCGGGGGCGCGTCCGCGCGTTCCCGCCGGCCGCCCGATCGACGAGTACAGCGAGGCCGAGCTCGACGCGGTCGTGGCGTGGATCTGCTCCGACACCCTGCTGCGCACGCACGACGACGTGGCGGCCCTCACCCGCCAGCACCTCGGCCTCGCCCGACGCGGCAGCCGGATCGACGCCGCCATCGACGCCGCCATCGAGCGAGTGCAGGGAGCGGGAGCATGAGCGAGCGCCCGGCCGAGCAGCCGACCGGTGCCGAGCCCGGCGAGGGGCTCGAGCAGACGAAGGACGACACCGACGTCGGCTGGGGCGAGACGCCCGACGCCGAGGCCGCCCGCGACGAGCACGAGCGCTGGCTGCTGGAGCAGCGACCGCCCCACTGGGACTGACACCGCTGGGACTGACCCCGCTGGGACTGACGCCGCTGGGACGGACGCCGCTCCAGCCGCCGCGTCACAGGGTGCTGGGCGGGGTGCCGGTGCTGCTCGGCGGGGTGGCGCCGCCCTGGCGGGCCAGCAGGTCACGGATCTCGGTGAGCAGCAGGACGTCCTCGGCCGGGGCCTCGGGCTCGGGCTCGACGCCGGCCTTGCGGCGTGCTGCCAGCCTGTTCATCGGGACGACGAAGACGAAGTAGACGACGGCAGCCGTGATCAGGAAGACGATGATCGCGTTGATGAGCAACGAGACGTCGATGAACGTCGACTTCTCGAGCTTGCCGCCGCGAAGGGAGAAGCCCCAGCCCTGGCTCGTCGCCCCGGGGAAGGCCGCGATGATCGGCTGGATCACTGCCTTGCCGAAGGCCGCGATCACGGCCGCGAAGGCCGTGCCGATGACGACCGCGATCGCCAGGTCGACGACGTTGCCGCGGGTGATGAAGTCCTTGAAGCCCTTGAGCATGGCTGCGTCCGATCTGCTGGAGAGCTGAGCCGTACGGCCCCGACGCGCCGAACGTACCGCGCTCGAGCGCTCTCGGGCAGGAAGCGACGCAAGCTAGCGGAGCACCACCGACAGCGGTCCGGCCGCGGCCGACTGGGCCAGCGCCGCCGCCGTCGAGTCGTCGACCGCCAGCAGCACCAGGCCGCCGGACGACGCGTCGTCGGTGGCGAGCAGGTGGCCGGCGCCCGCTGCGTCGGGACGCGCCAGGACGGTGGCACCCCGGGCCACGGTGCGGGCCGACCTGGCTCCCTCGATCGCCACCAGGACGTCGACTCGGCTCCCAGGGTGCAGCAGGGCGGCCGCGGCGGCATCGGCCACGCGCACCGGCGCGGCCACGGCGCCGGGCGGCTGGCCGACCAGCAGACCACCACCGACCAGGCGGCTGGCGGCCAGCACCTCCCGGGCAGCGAGGGGAGCGGACACGACCCGGCCGACGACGTCATCGACTCGGGTCATCGCGGTCGCGGGCAGGTCGGCGCGGGGCCTCGGGGCGAGGCGGAGGTCGGCGCGTTGCAGCGCGGCTCCGGCCGGAACCTCCCGCGCGGCGACGACGACCGTGCGGCCGGGTTCGGGCTCGGGGGCCAGCACCTGCAACGCGCTCGCCGTCGCCGCGGCGGCCGCTCCGGCCGCCAGCCACCGGCGCAGCGCGGGCCGCCGCCGCGGCAGCGGTACCCATCCCCGCTCAGGATGCTGGCCGGTCAGTCGCTCACGCAGGCGTCGCAGGGTTCTCGTCACGGCAGCTCGAACGGCAGCCGCTGGCCGTCGAGCGCGTGCTGGCAGGCGCAGGTGTCGTCGTCCGGCAGCTGCCCGACGACCCCGGCGATCAACCCCTTGAGCCGCTCGACGTTGCGGCCGAACACCTCGAGCACCTCGTGGTGGGTCACGCCCTCACCCTCCTCGACGCCCGCGTCGAGGTCGGTCACGAGCGCCACCGAGGTGAAGCACATCGCCAGCTCGCGGGCGATCGACGCCTCGGGCATGCCGGTCATGCCCACGACCGTGCCCCCGGTGGCGGCGTGCCACTGCGACTCGGCGCGGCTGGAGAAGCGCGGGCCGTTGATCACCACCAGGGTGCCGCCGTCGACCACCTCCTCGCCCTCGCGCGCCGCGGTCGACAGCACGGCGGACCGGCCACGCGGGCAGTACGGGTCGGCCATCGAGACGTGCACCACCGGGCCCTCGCCGTCGTACACGGTGTGGGCTCGACCCCACGTGCGGTCGAGCACCTGATCAGGCAGCACGACCGTGCCCGGCCCGTAGTCGGCGCGCAACGACCCCACCGCGCACGGCGCGAGCACCTGCCGCACCCCCACCGCCCGCAGCGCCCACAGGTTGGCCCGGTAGTTCACGCGGTGCGGCTGGTAGCGGTGGTCGCGCCCGTGCCGGGGCACGAACGCCACCGGCCGGCCGCGCACCTCACCCACCGTGAGGGCGTCGCTCGGCGCACCGAACGGGGTGTCGACCCGCACCTCGCGGGCGTCGTCGAGGAAGGAGTAGAAGCCTGAACCGCCGATGACCCCGACGGGCGCGGTGCCGGACGCGTGATCGCTCATGCACCCAGCCTAGGGCGACGGCGACCCGCGACCCGGCGGCTCAGCGGCCGCCTGTGGACAACCGGCTCAGGCGGCCGACGTCGAGCCCGACGACCCGCTCGAGGAGCTGGCCGACGAGCCGCTGGAGGAGCTCGACGACCCGGACGACGAGCCGGACGACGAGCTCGCCGAGTCGCTCTTGGCCTTGCCGTCGCCCGACCCGCCCGCGGGCAGCGACGACGAGGTGGACGACGAGCGCGAGTCGGTGCGGTAGAAGCCCGACCCCTTGAAGACGACGCCGACCGAGCCGAACACCTTGCGCAGCCGGCCACCGCACTGCGGGCACACCGTGAGGGCGTCGTCGCTGAAGGCCTGCACGACCTCGAAAGCGTGGTCGCACTGGGTGCAGGCGTAGTCGTACGTCGGCATGAAGGCCCTCCGCAGGTCCGGGACCGGCTTGGCACTCCGGTCGTCCGAGTGCCAAGTGTACGACCCCGTCAAGTGCTGCGTCGACGCGACGGGCGCCGCCGTCAGGCGTAGTCCGCGAACAGTCGTCGCTCGGCGCCGTCGACCGTGACGAACCCGCCGTACGGCAGGATCCACTGCGGCCGGGTGTGGCCGAACGGCGGCCCCGCGACGACCACGGCGTCGCCGTTGTACGCGTTCACGATCTCCACCGCGGTGTCACGCTGCTCGGCGCGCCGGGCCCGCCGCTCGTCGTCCGACGGTCTCGTCGTGAAGTCGGACGTCGGGGGCCGCGCGACGACGACGGCGTCGACCGCCGACAGCAGGCCGCGCTCGCCGAGCGAACGCAGGATCCAGCCGAACTCGCGGGCGGGGATGAGCTCCTCCGACGTCTCGAGCAGCAGCACGCCGCCGTCGAGCACCGAGGGGTCGGTCGGGAACCGCCCCGCCGTGAGCAGCCACTGCAGCACCTCGATGCAGCCGCCCCAGGTGCGTCCGGTGACCGACCGCTCGGGACCGGCCCAGGCCCAGGGCTCGGTGGGCCCGCGCTCGCCGAACTCGCTCAGCGCTCGCGGGTCGTTCCAGTCGAGCCCGATGTCCTCGGACTCGCCCGGCTCGGTGACCTCCAGGCGCTCACCCGTCAGCAGGGCCGCGCGCAGCGACTGCTCGTGCACCGGATCGACGTGCGGGCCGGGGCCGAGCTGCACCTGGGTCGAGCCGCCGTAGAAGCCGGCCACGCCCTGGGTCCACAGCCAGCTCAGCAGGTTGGTGTTGTCGCTGTAGCCCAGGAAGGGCTTGGGGTCGTGGGCGACCAGCGAGGCATCGAGGTGCGGGACGACGGTGATCTGGTCGTCCCCACCGATGGTCGCGACGACCGCGCGGATGTCGGGGTCGCCGAACGCCGCGTTCAGGTCGTCGGCCCGATCGCGGGCCGTGGCCCCGAGCCGGCGGGTCGTCGGGTACTCGACCGGCACGAGGCCGGTGATCTCCTGCAGCCGCTCGAGCGCCTGCTCGTGCACCGCCGGAGCCACGGCCGGAGCAGCGAACGACGGCGACAGCACCGCCACCTTGTCGCCGGGGCTGGCCTTGCGAGGTGACACCAGTTCCATGGGTCGACCTTAGGCATCGCGGGCGTCCCGTGCTCGCGGCGTTTCGGAATGGCCGGACCCGTCCCGCTGTTGAGTCGCCGTGACCACGCAGCAGCCCACGGGCTACGAGCTCTTCCGCCTCGCCGAGCAGTACCTCGCCGACGGCCACCCGCGCCACGCCATCTCGACGCTGGAGCGCCTGGACGCCGTCGACCTCGCCGCGCCTGCTGCCCAGCGCCTGCTCGCCCTCGCCTACTACCGGTTCGCCGCCCTCGAGCGCGCCCGCGAGGTGGCCGAGCGGCTGGTGGCCGCCGACCCGTCGGACGCCGAGAGCGCCCACCTGCTCGGACGCACGCTCACCCGGCTCGGCCGACACGACGAGGCGCGCCGCTGGCTGCGGCTGGCCGCCGCGCTCGACCCGCGCGAGGAGCACGTCGCCCGCGCCGACGACGCCGTCCGGCTTTCCGCCTGACCTCTCCGCCTGACCTCGCCGCCCCCTCCTGCCCTCACTCCCGCCTAGGGTGCGGTCGCTCTGGCAGAGTGCGGCCATGGACGCTGACGTCGTCGTCGTCGGAGCCGGCCTCGCCGGCCTGGTCGCCACCGCCGAGCTGGTGGATGCCGGACGCCGCGTGGTGCTGGTCGACCAGGAGTCCGAGGCCAACCTCGGCGGCCAGGCGTTCTGGTCGTTCGGCGGCCTGTTCCTCGTCGACAGCCCCGAGCAGCGCCGGATGGGCGTCAAGGACTCCTTCGACCTCGCCTGGCAGGACTGGCTCGGCACCGCCGGCTTCGACCGCGAGCGCGAGGACCACTGGCCCCGCCGCTGGGCCCGCGCGTACGTCGAGTGGGCCGCGGGCGAGAAGCGCACCTGGCTGCGCGAGCAGGGGGTGCGGTTCTTCCCGGTGGTCGGCTGGGCCGAGCGCGGGGGCTACCTGGCCGACGGCCCGGGCAACTCAGTCCCGCGCTTCCACATCACCTGGGGCACGGGGCCGGGCGTCGTCGCGCCGTTCGAGCGGCGCGTCCGCGACGGCGTCGCCCGCGGGCTCGTGCGCCTCGCCCCGCGCCACCGCGTCGACGAGCTGGTGGTGACCGACGGCGCCGTGACGGGCGTCCGGGGGGCCGTGCTCGAGCCGAACGACCTGGCTCGGGGCGTGGCGTCGTCGCGCGTGGAGGTGGGGGCGTTCGAGCTGTCGGCGCAGGCCGTCGTGGTGACCAGCGGCGGCATCGGCGGCAACCACGACCTCGTGCGCGCGAGCTGGCCCGAGCGGCTCGGCGCCCCGCCGCGCGAGCTGCTCACCGGCGTCCCGGCGCACGTCGACGGCCGGATGATCGCCATCACCGAGGCCTCGGGCGCCTCGGTGGTCAACCGCGACCGCATGTGGCACTACACCGAGGGCATCGAGAACTACGACCCGATCTGGCCGGGGCACGGCATCCGCATCCTGCCGGGGCCGTCGTCGCTGTGGGTCGACGCGCTCGGCCGGCGGCTGCCCGCGCCGTACTTCCCCGGCTTCGACACCCTCGGCACGCTCGAGCACATCCTGCGCACCGGCCACGACCACACGTGGTTCGTGCTGACGCAGAAGATCATCGAGAAGGAGTTCGCGCTGTCGGGGTCGGAGCAGAACCCCGACCTCACCGGCAAAGACGTCCGGCAGGTGCTGTCGCGCGTGAAGCCGGGGGCGCCGGCGCCGGTCGAGGCCTTCAAGCGGCGGGGCGTCGACTTCGTCGTCCGCGAGACCCTGCGCGAGCTCGTCGACGGCATGAACGCGCTGGTGGGCGAGGCCTTGATCGACCACGACGAGCTGGAGGCCCAGGTCACGGCGCGCGACCGCGAGATCGAGAACCCCTTCGGCAAGGACGCCCAGGTCACCGCGATCCACGGCGCCCGGCGCTACCGCGGTGACAAGCTGATCCGGACGGCGACGCCGCACCGGCTGCTCGACCCCTCGACCGGCCCGCTCATCGCCGTCCGGCTGCGGGTGCTGACCCGCAAGACCCTCGGCGGCCTCGAGACCGACCTGCAGGGACGCGTGCTGCGTCCGGACGGCGAGCCGCTCCCGGGTCTGTACGCGGCCGGCGAGGTGGCCGGCTTCGGCGGCGGGGGCATGCACGGGTACCGCTCGCTCGAGGGCACGTTCCTCGGTGGCTGCCTGTTCAGCGGACGTGCGGCCGGTCGCGCCGCGGCGGCCGCCACGGCCTGAGGCTGAGCCAGGGGCCGGGACGCGATCTCGTCAGGATGCGGACGGCGCCTGCGGGCCCGGCTGGGCGTTGAACCCCTTGGCGATCAACCAGAACGCCAGCACCATCTCCTGCAGCGCGATGGGGGCGTTCAGCGCGGTGCTGGAGGTGGTGAAGCCGAAGTCCTGGGTGAACCCGGCGCTGAGGGTGGCCACGAGCGACAACCCGACCCCGACGAGGCCCCACGCCGACAGCCATCTCGGGACGACGGTCGCGCGGTACATCACGCAGTAGTACAGGGCGGCGCCCAGCAGGAACGGTAGCGAGAGCAGGAAGTTCGCCTCCCAGTCCCGGACCGCGAGCAGCACGCGCACGGATGCCTCGGTGGCGGCGCCGTCGGTCGGGCCGGGGCTCGTCGACCCCTGCGCCAGAGAAAGCAGCGCCAGCAGGGCGAGGGTGCCAACCAACACCAAGACACCTCCGACCGTCCGGGCGGCCGCGGCCCCGAGGGCCAGGGCGCGCCCGTACGGGCGCAGCACCGGGTACAGCGCGATCGCGATGCCGGAGCCGGTCGCCGCAGCGACGAACTCGATCAGTGCGGCGAGCACGACGCGGTTGTCGCTGGCGGCCAGGCGGGCCAGGTCAACAGGGCGGTCCAGAAGTGAACCGAGAGGTGCGACGCTGAGGATGCTGGCGGCCGTGCACACGATGAGCAGGACCCCGACGCTGACCGCCGTCCGCCGGTGCGGCCGCGGGGCACCGTCCTTCTCGTTCACCCGGTGCAGGGTCCTGGTGCGCGTGGTCACGGGCGACCTCCCTGGTTCGTCGACCGGGCCGGGCGTCATGGCTTGCCGCGCACTGCGGGCGCCGCGTGCGCCCGGGCGGTTGATCCCGCGTGGGTGGTGAGAGCGCCGGCGGGGCCAGCCACCTTGGGCCAGGTCCACGCGTAGTAGACGACGGCTGCCAACGCAGCGGCCTCCGCGACGCTGCCGAGGACGTAGTACCCCCACTCGCCGATGGTGCCGCCGACGATCGTGACGGCGTAGAGGACGGCGACGACGACGTTGGTCGTCCGGGCGACCCGCGGTCTCAGCACGAGGCTGAGGAACACCATGAGACTGGGGACGAGGACGTAGACCGTCGCCCCGAGCAGGAAGCCTGGTCCGATGGTGAAGGCGAACATCCGGCCGGCCTCGATGTCGGCCCGTACGTCACCCCGGAACGAGCTGAACAGGTCGACGTAGCCGAAGACGAACAGTACGGACGTCCAGAGCGCGGAGATCTTGATGCGTGCGTTGATCCGGTAGTCCTCGTAAGCGGTCGGGGCGGGCATGGTGGCCTCCCAAAGTGGCCGTAGGGGGGTGCGGCAGCCGCGGCCCGGGGCACCGGGCCTTCCCGCTCGATCCACCCTTCCGGCACTGGCGTCGGCCTGACCAGAGGCGCAAGTCCCCTACGGGCGGGCGCGAGCACCATCTACCGCCGCAGATGCGGCATCGCCCGGCCTTCAGCAAGCGCAGATGCGGCTAGAATCTCCGACATGCCGCTGTATCGGATCCGCGAGGCCGCCGAGCTGCTCGGCGTCAGCGACGACACGCTGCGCCGGTGGGTCGAGGCTGGCCGGGTCAGCGCGGACGCCGACGCCGCCGGCCGCCAAGTCATCGAGGGCACCGACCTGGCCCGCCTCGCCGCCGAGGTCGCGGACGCCGGCCAGCGCCCCACGCCACGCCCGGTGCTGTCGGAGTCGGCCCGCAATCGCTTCGTCGGCCTGGTGACGCGAGTCGTCCGCGACACCGTCATGGCGCAGGTCGAGATCCACAGCGGTCCGCACCGGCTGGTCTCGCTGATGAGCCGCGAGGCCGCCGACGAGCTCGGGCTGGAGCCCGGCGTCCTCGCGATCGCCTCGGTGAAGTCGACGCACGTCGTGGTCGAGAAGCCCGAGCAGCCGTGAGGCGGTGGGCGGCGGCCGTGGCGCTCGCGAGCGTCGTCCTGGGGCTGAGTGGGTGCGGCCAGGCACCAGCCGGCCGCTCGTCGTCCGAGGGGCCGGCCACCGGCACCGTCACGGTGCTCGCCGCCGCCTCGCTCACCGAGGCGTTCACGACGCTCGCTCACGACTTCGAGCGCCAGCACCCCGGCACGAAGGTCGTGCTGAGCTTCGGCCCGAGCTCGGGGCTGGCCCAGCAGGTGGTGCAGGGTGCACCCGCCGACGTCTTCGCCTCCGCCAGTGCGACGACCATGCGGCAGGTGGTCGACGCCGCAGCCGCCAGCACGCCCCACGACTTCGCCCGCAACGTCCTCGAGATCGCGGTGCCGCCCGCGAACCCGGCCGGCGTCTCGGGCCTCTCCGACCTCGCGAACGCCGGTGTCAAGGTCGCGCTCTGCCAGCCGCAGGTGCCCTGCGGGGTGGTGGCGGGCGAGGTGTTGCGCAAGGCCGGCGTCGCCGTGCAGCCGGTGACCCAGGAGGCCGACGTCAAGGCGGTGCTGTCGAAGGTCGCTCTCGGTGAGGTCGACGCCGGGCTCGTGTACGCCACGGACGTCCGCGCTGCCGGCGCGACGGTGCGGGGCGTCGAGATCCCCGAGCGCCTCAACGCCTCGACGACCTACCCGATCGCCGCCCTCGCCGCCGCACCCAACCCGGCGGGGGCCCGCGCCTTCGTCGACCTGGTGCTGTCGGACGCCGGACGCGCCGCGCTCGCCGACGCCGGTTTCCAGGGGCCCTGAGCGCCCATGAGCACAGCGCGTCGCACGAGCCGGGCGCCACTAGCGCTGGTGGTGCCTGCGGTGGTCGCCGTCGCCTTCCTGGTGCTGCCCATCGCGGCGCTGGTGGTCCGGATGCCTTGGCGCCGGTTGCCGGACCTGCTCACCAGCGCCGAGGTGCTCCAGGCGTTGCGGCTCTCGCTCGTCACGTCGGCGACGGCCACGGTCGTGTGCCTGGTGCTCGGCGTGCCGCTGGCCTGGGTGCTCGCCCGGGTCCGGGTGCGGGGCATGGCGGTGCTGCGCGCGCTGGTCACCGTGCCCCTCGTGCTGCCGCCGGTGGTCGGGGGCGTGGCGCTGCTCATGGCGCTGGGGCGGCGCGGCCTCGTCGGCCGGTGGCTCGACCAGTGGTTCGGCCTCACCCTGCCGTTCACCCCGGCGGCCGTGGTGCTGGCCGAGGCGTTCGTGGCCATGCCGTTCCTCGTCCTGACGCTCGAGGGCGCCCTGCGCTCGTCCGACCGCGGCCTGGAGGAGGCCGCGGCCACGCTCGGGGCGTCGCGGCTCGCGGTGTTCTGGCGCGTCACCCTGCCGGCGGTGGTGCCGTCCGTCGTGGCCGGCGCCGTGCTCAGCTGGGCGCGCGCGCTGGGTGAGTTCGGCGCCACGATCACGTTCGCCGGCAACTTCCCCGGCCGCACGCAGACCATGCCGCTGGCCGTCTACCTCGCGCTGCAGACCGAGCCCGACGCCGCCCTCGCGCTGTCGCTGGTGCTGCTCGTGGTGTCGCTGGCGCTGCTCGTGCTGCTGCGCGACCGCTGGTTGCGCGGGTCGGTGGTGTCGTGAGCCTGCGGCTGGACGGTGCGGTGAGCCGCGGCGGCTTCACGGTCGAGGCGCGACTCGACGTCGCCGACGGCGAGGTGGTCGTGCTGCTCGGCCCGAACGGTGCCGGCAAGACGACGTTGCTGCGCGCTATCGCGGGGCTGGAACCCCTGGGGCGCGGGCAGATCGAGATCGCCGGTCAGGTCGTGGACGACGCCGGCGCCCACTTCGTCCCTCCGGAGCGACGGCGCGTGGGGCTCGTCTTCCAGGACTACCGGCTCGTGCCCCACCTCAGCGTGCTCGACAACGTCGCGTTCTCAGCCCGGGTGAGTGGGGCCGGACGCCGCGCCGCCCGCGAGCGCGCCCGGCCGTGGCTGGAGCGGCTCGACCTCACCGACCTCGCCGGGCGCCGTCCGGCTCAGCTGTCGGGCGGCCAGGCGCAACGGGTCGCGCTCGCGCGGGCCCTCGCGATGGAGCCGCACGCCCTGTTGCTCGACGAGCCGCTCGCCGCGCTCGACGCCCGCACCCGGCTCGAGGTGCGCCTCGCCCTGCGGCGGCACGTCGAGCAGTTCGACGGGCCGGTCGTCGCCGTCACCCACGACGCCGTCGAGGCCATGGTGCTGGCCGACCGCCTGCTCGTGGTCGAGGCTGGCCGGGTCGTGCAGCAGGGCGCGCCGGCCGACGTCGCCCGCCGCCCGGCCACCGACTACGTCGCCCGCCTGGTGGGACTCAACCTGCTCGCCGGCCGGGCCGCGGACGCCGAGGGCCTGGTGACGCTGGACGCGGGGGGTGAGCTGCGAGGTGCGGCGGCCGACGTCCGGGCCGGCGACCGCGTGCTCGTGTCGGTGCCTCCGCACGCCGTCAGCCTGCACGCCGAGCACCCCGTGCCCGGCAGCGCGCGCAACGTGTGGCAGGGCACGGTCGACGGCCTGGAACCGTTGCACGACAGGGTGCGCGTGCACGTCGATGCGCAGCCGCCGGTGCTGGTCGACGTCACGCCCGGGGCCGTGGCCGAGCTGCGGCTCGTGCCGGGTGCGCGCGTCTGGCTCACCGTCAAGGCCACCGAGGTCGAGGTCTACCCCGACCCCGCCCCAACCCCCCGCCCGTGATCATGCACGCCAGCGCAGGCGAGCCGAGGGGCTGGGTGCGCTGGGGTGCATGATCACGCCAGAGGGGGAGGGGCCGGGGAGGGGAGGGGGGCTACTTGGCGAGGGCGGCCTCGATGGCCGACTTCACCGCGGTCGGGTCGAGCACGTTCTCGAGCTTCTTGCCGTCGACGAACACGGTGGGCGTGCTGACCACGCCGTCCTTGCTCGCCTGGTCGGTGACCCGCTTGGTCCAGCCCTCGAACTTCAGGTCCTTGACGCAGGACGAGATGTCGCCGGCACCCGCCTGCTTCGCGTAGTCGATGAGCTGGGAGTCGGGCAGCCCGGCGCTCTTCTCCTTCGGCTGGTTCGCGTACAGCAGGTCGTGGAACTTCTCGAACGCCGACGGCGTGCTGTCGACGACGCACCCGGCGGCGTTCAGCGCGCGCGTCGAGTACCGCGTGGACGACGCCTCGTCGAGGAAGGCCATCGGGTGGTACTTCACCTGCACCTTGCCCGCCTCGACGTAGGAGGTGATGAGGTCGTTGCTCGCCTCCTCGAACTGCTTGCAGTACGGGCACTGGAAGTCCTCGTACACCGTCACCTCGACCGGCGCGGAGTCCTGCCCCACCGTGATGACGCCGTTGGCGGGGCCGCTGGTGTGGGCGGGGGTCGCCGTCGAGTCGCCGGTGCTGCCGCGCTGAGCCTGGATCAGTGCCCCGAACCCGACGATCGCGACCAGCACCACGATCGCGATGCCGGCGCGGATGCCGTTCTTGCGCCGGGACTCGGCGCGCTGGGCCGCGAGCCGGCGCTCGGCCGCCTTGGCCTCGCGGGACTCGCGGGAAGACTTACCGGACGTCATCGTGCAGCTCCTCGTGGGTGGTGTCGGCCGTCGCAGGACGGTCGGGTTCAGGGGTGGGGTCGAGCGAGAACCGGCTGGCCGGCCAGAGCACCAGGAAGCCGGCGGCGAGCAGGAGGGCGACATCGCGCACGATCTCCTGCGTGTAGCGGGTGGCCCCCGCTGCGACCTGGCCGCCGCCACCGAAGCAGCCGCAGTCGATCGACAGCCCGCGGGCCGCGGCCGAGCCGATGCCGATGATGAAGGCCAGCATCAGCAGGCCCGCCACGGTCGCCGCCAGCCGGGTGGCCAGGCCGAGCAGCAGCAGCAGGGCCACCGCCAGCTCGAGCAGCGGCAGCACGTAGCCCACCGTGGGCACGATCGGCTCGGGCAGCAGCTGGTAGGCGCGCACGGCCCGCACCGAGCTCGCCGGCTCGGGCAGCTTCAGCGCTCCCGCCGCCGCGAGCACGCCGGCCAGCACGAGGCGAAGCCCGGTCGCGACCCACAGGCGCCACGTGGGTGCGGTGCCCGTCATGAGGTCGGCCCCTCATCGTGCCCCGCGCGCCGCTTGGCCGACACGATGAGCGCGAGACAGGCCAGTGCGGCCAGCACCAGCGCGCCGAGCAGCCACGGGCCCCAGCTCGAGCCCTCGGACGCCGACTCGGTGGCCGGAGAGCTCGTGGCCTGGGTCGGCGCCGGACTGGTCGCGGTGACGGTCGGCGAGCCGGTGGGCGTCCCTGCCGCCGTCGCTGTCGACATCGGCGGGGTGGTGGTCGTGGCCTTCACGGTGAACGAGAACGCACCCGACACCGGGTGGCCGTCACTGGACGCCGCGCGCCACTGCACGCGGTAGGCGCCTGCGGGCAGCGGCGCCGGGAGGGTGAGGGTGACGACGTTGCGCTTGAGGCTGAGATCGCCCGTGAGGGCCCCCATGGGCCCGGTGAGGACGATGCGGTTGGCGCTCGCGACGTCGAGCACGGGCTCGCTGAAGGTCACGCTGACCCGGCTGAGGGCGCCGACGGTGGCGCCGTCAGCGGGGCTGGTGCTGACGACCTGGTCGTGGGCGCTCGCAGGGGGCGCGAGCGCCACGCCCGGGACGAGCACCCCGAGGGCGAGCGCCCCTGCCGCCAGCAGGCGGGACAGGACAGGATTCACGGTGAGGCGATTCACGCTGATGCACGCTCCGGTCTGCGACGCCGCCGTTGTCGTCGGCGTCGCGGGTGAGGCTGGCAGGTGGGCAGCCACCGGCAGACCTCGGCCACGGGCACGGCAGGTCAGCGGGCGGCGGCGGCCCGAGGCGGCCCGCGCCGATGCCATCCGGTCGCGACGGGCTGCCCGACAGGCAGCGTGGCCGGTGCCTCGACGGCGAGCCGCCACGGCACCAGCGCGACGAGGTCGACGACCGCGGGCAGGCGGCGGGGAAGCAGCCCGGCCAGCCGCCACAGCAGGGCGTCACCGCGCGCGAGCAGCAGGCCGAGGAGCACGACGGCGCCCAGGTGCGCCAGCAGCATCACCAGGCCCGCCGAGGCCGCGCCGTGGACGGCGGACTGCTCGGGCGCGCCGCCAGCCACTGGCGGGCACCCCGGCGCCGCGCCGTGAAGGTGGGTGAAGGCCCCGGTGACGGCGCAGCCCTGCCCCGACGTCAGCGCGAACCACCCGTGCAGTGCTGCCTGCACACCCACCAGCCCGACCACGGTGGTGGCGGCCCCGAGCCGTCGTCCGGTCACCAGCAGCGCGGCGCAGCCGACGGCGACCGTGGCGGTGAGCACCGCCAGCGCGTCCGGGGCGTGACCGCCGGCGCAGGTGTGCGCGGCGAGGGCCAGGCTCACGCACGCCGTCGCCAGCAGCGCCGCACGCAGCGCGCGCAGGCCGCCGGTGGCGGGTGAGCTCACGCGGGACACGTCGCCACGGTATCGGCCGCACCCGACCAGTGGGGCGGACGCCGACAACTCGGGCGCGCGTGCCGTGTCACGGGCGCGGCTTGCTCCACAGCGCGAGCCGGCCGCCGAGACTGAGCGCTCGCAGGCGCCGTTGCGCCTCGCGCCGGGCGGCCTGGGTGGTGACGACGAGCAGCTGGTCGTCGCGCCGCAGCGCCGTCCGGTCGGTGGGCACGAAGCTCTTGCCCTCGCGCACGATGAGGGTGATGTTGGCCCCCCGGGGCAGCCGCAGCTCGAAGACCTCCAGGCCGTGCAGCCGCGAGTCGTGGCCCACCCGCACCTGCATCACCTCGGCGCCGAGCTGCTCCAACGGCGCCGACTCGACGTCGAGGTCACGGCTGTCGAGCTCGTGGGCGACGCCCAGCCGGCGCGCCATGAAGGGCAGCGTCGGAGCCTGCACCAGCGTGAAGACGACGACGAGCACGAAGACGAGGTCGAACAGCCACTCCGTCCCCGGCACCCCCACCGTCACGGGCACGGTGGCGAGCACGACGGGCACGGCGCCCCGCAGGCCGGCCCACGAGAGGAACGCCTGCTGGCGCCACGGCACCCGGAAGGGCGTCATCGTCACGAGCACCGACAGCGGCCGCGCCAGAAGCAGCAGGACGACGCCGAGCGCCAGGGCGGCGAGCAGCTGCTCGTGCAACCGGCTGGGTGCGGCCAGCAGGCCGAGCAGCACGAACAGGCCGATCTG
Organism: Angustibacter sp. Root456; assembly: GCF_001426435.1. NCBI lineage: Bacteria > Bacillati > Actinomycetota > Actinomycetes > Kineosporiales > Kineosporiaceae > Angustibacter > Angustibacter sp. Root456. The sequence continues at coordinate 210,244 of NZ_LMER01000019.1, forward strand.
CGCGAGCCAGCCCAGCGACTGCGCGAAGCCGCGGACGGCGACCTGGTGCGGCACGCCCGCGTTGCCCAGCACCAAGCCCGCGACGTAGACGGCGAGGAACCCCGAGCCGTGCACGGTGGCGCCGGCCGCGTAGGCGGCCACGGCCAGGGCGATCACGGCCAGCGACGACAGCGCGGACGACGGCAGCTGCAGCCGGCGCAGCCCCCAGGCTCCGGCGAAGCCGACCGCGAGCCCCACCGCGGCGCCCAGGGCGAGCTCGAACGCGGCGAGCCCGACCAGCGCGTACCAGGCGGCCGGTGCGTGGTCGCCCTTGGCCTGGTCGGCGAGCGCCACGACGAGCAGCACGACGGGTGCGTCGTTCATGCCGGACTCCGCCTCGAGCACACCGGCGATCCGCGGGTGGATCGGCACCCGGCGCAGCACCGAGAACACGGCCGCGGCGTCGGTCGACGACAGCACGGCGCCGACGAGCAGGGCGACGGTCCACGGCAGGTCGAGCAGCACGCGCGAGGCCACCGCCACGACGCCCACCGACACCACGACCCCGACCGTCGACAGCACGGCCGCGGGGGCCATCGCGGTGCGCAGCGTGCTCCAGCGCGTGGTCAGGCCTCCCTCGGCGAGGATCAGCACCAGGGCGCTGTAGCCGAGGACCTGGGTGAGCTCCTCGCTGTCGAACCGCACCCCCAGGCCGGCCTCGCCGAGCGCCAGGCCCAGGCCCAGGTAGAGCAGCAGCGAGGGCAGGCCCGACGTCAGCGACAACCGCACCGCGGCGATGGCCACCAGCACGACGACCGCCCCGATGAGCAGGGACTGGTTCAGCAGGTGGATGGTCACGGGCGGCACCGGCGGGACGAGGTCATGCGTGGCCTCCATCGGGTCGGTCCGGCGCTCGTGGCAGGCGGCGGACCACCCGGGCCCGGGTCCGTGGCCGGGGAACCGCCGTGGCCTAGTCTCGCAGGGTGCCCCGGTTGAATCCCATCACTCGCGTGCTCGCCATCGTCCTGGCCGCTGTGGTGGTGGTGGCCCTCGTGGCCGCCGTGGGGGTGGTCACCGCGGTGCGCCGCTCGTTCCCCGACCGCAGCGGCTCGGTCGACGTGCCGGGGCTCTCGGCGTCCGTCGAGGTGCGCCGCGACGACCAGGGTGTGCCCCAGGTGTACGCCGACAACGCGGCCGACCTGTTCTACGCGCAGGGCTACGTGCACGCCCAGGACCGCTTCTTCGAGATGGACCTGCGCCGCCACATCACCGCCGGGCGCCTGTCCGAGCTGGTCGGACCGAGCTCGGACGCGCTCGACGCCGACAAGGTGGTGCGGACGCTCGGCTGGCGGCGGGTCGCCGAGCAGGAGCTGCCCCTGCTGTCGGCCAGCACGCGCCAGTACCTGCAGTCGTACGCCGACGGCGTGAACGCCTACGTCTCCGGGCGCTCGCCGTCGCAGCTCGGCGTCGAGTACGCCGTCCTCGACCTGCAGCTTCCGTCGTACCGGGTCGCGCCGTGGACGCCGGTCGACTCGCTCGCGTGGCTGAAGGCCATGGCGTGGGACCTGCGCAGCAACTACGACGACGAGGTGACGCGCGGGCGGCTGTCGGCGTCGCTGCCGGTGAAGCGGATCGAGCAGCTGTACCCGCAGTACCCGTTCTCCGAGCACGCGCCGATCATCTCGCCGTCCGCCGCAGGGGGCAGCGCGTCGGCGCTCCCGCGCGGGCTGGCGGGTGCCGGCGACTCCGGCGCCGGCTCGACGGCGCTGCGGCTGGCCCAGCGGGCCGTCGACGCCGTGCCGGCGCTCATGGGCACCGGTGACGGCATCGGGTCGAACTCGTGGGTGGTCTCCGGCGAGCACACGGCCACCGGCAAGCCGTGGCTGGCCAACGACCCGCACCTCGGCCCGGCCATCCCCAGCATCTGGTACCAGATGGGCCTGCACTGCCGCACGGTCTCGTCGCAGTGCCCCTTCGACGTCGCGGGCTTCACGTTCTCCGGCACGCCCGGCGTGATCATCGGGCACAACAACCGCGTCGCGTGGGGCTTCACGAACCTCGCGCCCGACGTCACCGACCTCTACCTCGAGCGGGTGCTCGGTGACCGCGCCGAGTACGACGGCCGGTACGAGCCGCTGACGCAGCGCCGCGAGACGATCAAGGTGCGCGGCGGCGACGACGTCACGATCACGGTGCGCAGCACCCGCCACGGGCCGCTGCTGTCCGACGTCCTGTCGAGCGTGCGCGACGCCGGCCGCGACATGCGCACGGGAGCGGCCGACACCACGACGTACGACGTGGCGCTGGCCTGGACGGCGCTGACGCCCGGCCGCACCGCCGACGCCGTCTTCGCGCTCGACGCGGCGCAGGACTGGAGCTCCTTCCGTGCGGCCGCCAGCGCCTTCGAGGTGCCCTCGCAGAACCTGCTCTACGCCGACGTCGACGGCAACATCGGCTACCAGGCGCCCGGGCGCATCCCGGTGCGCAAGGGGTACGACGGCCGCTACCCGGTGCCGGGGTGGAAGAGCCAGTACGCGTGGGCGTCGTACGTGCCGTTCTCGCAGCTGCCGCACGAGCTGAACCCGCCCGAGGGCTTCATCGTCACCGCCAACCAGGCCGTGACCGCCTCGACCCAGCCGTACCTCACCCAGGACTGGTCGTACGGCTACCGCTCGCAGCGCATCCGCGACCTCATCCAGGGCTTCATCAAGCGCGGGCAGAAGATCACGGTGGCCGACATGGCCGGAATCCAGCGCGACACGCGCAACGGGATGGCCGCCAACCTCGTGCCACTCATGCTCAAGGTCGACCTCAGCGACGACCCGTTCACCCGCGAGGCGCAGGACCTGCTGAAGGGCTGGGACTTCACCCAACCCGCCGACTCCGCAGCGGCCGCCTACTACAACGCGGTGTGGAGCAACCTGCTGCGCCTCGGCTTCGACGACGAGCTCGGCGACGCGCTCGCGGCCGACGGTGGCGACCGCTGGTTCCAGGTGGTCACCGTGCTGCTGCAGCGCAAGTCCGACCCGTGGTGGGACAACAAGGCCACCGCCGGTGCGGTCGAGAACCGCGACGAGATCCTGCGCCAGGCCATGGTGGCCGCCAGGGTCGAGCTGACCCGCAAGCTCGGCAAGGACGTCGCGCGCTGGCAGTGGGGACGGCTGCACACGCTCGAGCTGGTGCACACGCCGCTCGGCGGCCCGTCGGTGCCCGGGCCGATCCGCGCGTTGGTCAACCGGGGCCCCTGGCAGCTGGCCGGCGGCACCTCGATCGTCGACGCCACGGGCTGGGACGCGTCGAAGGGCTACCAGGTCGACTGGGTGCCGTCGATGCGCATGGTGGTCGATCTCGCCGACCTCGACCGCTCGACCTGGGTGAACCTCACGGGCGCCTCCGGGCACCCCTACGACGCGCACTACGCCGACCAGGTCGACCACTGGGCCGAGGGGCAGAGCTACGCGTGGCCGTTCAGCCGCAAGGCGGTCGAGGACGCGACAGCCGACACGCTCACGCTCAACCCCGAGGGCTGACGCGCACGACCTCACGCGCGGTGACGACAACGTCGACGCGCCGGTCGTGCGCCTCGGTGGGCAGCGGGCCGTCGACGAGCTCCTCCGGGTGCACGACCGCGACCACGAGCGTGTGCGCCGCCAGGCGGGCGAGCGCGCGGTCGTAGCTGCCTCCGCCCTGGCCGAGGCGCCGTCCGGCGCGGTCGACCGCCAGCGCGGGCACCACCACGACGTCCGCGCCGCGGACGGCGTCGACGCCCAGGCGCTCGCTCGAGGGCTCGGGCACCGTGCGCAGCAGCCCCGGCCGGTGAGCGGCGTCGTCGAGCGCCCAGTCAAGGTCGAGGTCGTCCAGCACCACGGGCAGCAGCACCGCCCGCCCCTCTTGCCGCCACCGGTCGAGCAGGGCCGTGGTCGGCGGCTCGTGCGGCGCCGACACGTACGCCGCCACCCGGCTGGCCTGCTGCACCTCGGGCAGGGCGCACACCTGGTCGCGCAGCGTCTCGGCGTCCTGCGGCGGCCGGACGGCGCTGCGACGACGGGCGCGTGCGGCTCGACGCAGCGCCGACTTCGCCTCCTGCGTGCTCATCGCGCCCGCGTCCGCCATCATGGGCCTTTCGTCCTGGTCTGCCCGGCCGGCCGGTGACGGTTCGGGTCGATCCGTGTCACCATGCCACGACGCCGTCGCACGGTGAACGCGAGCCGCGGAGTCAGGACGGGACGACCCGGCGCTTCGGACGGAGGGGGACATGAAGTCAGTTCGCAGCCGGCTGGCGATCGTCCTCGGCGTCGTCCTGCTCATCCCGGCGCTCGCGGCGCTGCTGGCCATCGGCGTCCTCGCCCCCAAGCAGCGCACGGACGCCGCGAAGCAGGCCATGGAGCAGGCTGCGGGCTCGGTGGCTACGGCGATGCAGTCCCGCTGCCTCGCCCTCGGTGAGGCGGCCCGCAACCTCGCGCTGCAGGCGTCGTCGTCCAACTTGTCGGCCGCCGCCGAGTCGGCGCTGTCGCGCCAGTCGGAGGCGTTCGCGGTGCTCGTGCGCGACGGCAAGGTCGTGGCCTCCGCCGGCTCCGTGCCGTCGATGGCGCCGGACCAGCTGGCGCAGCTGTCGTGCTCGGCCGCCACCGGCAACCGCGCGACAGCGCCGGCTGAGGCGACCGGCGTCCCGGTGCTCGCCCAGCGGGTCGAGGCGGTCGATGCCCGCAAGAAGCCGATTGGCATCGCCGTCGTGGGTCGCGTGCTCGACCAGCAGCGGCTGCGCGCCCTCGTGGGCACGCTGGCGCTGCCGCCCGACACCCAGCTCGCGCTCGCCTGCCCGGGCGGCCTCGGTGTGTCGACGGCGGACGGCCCGCTGGCCACGTCGCTGCGGGTCTCCGCGGCGACCGGCGGCGACGTCGACGGCTACGAGGTGGGCCACCGCCGCTCGGTGCAGGGCCAGTACTGCGCGGTGGCGGCGGCCGTGCCGACGCCCAGCCTGGTGGGCTCGCAGGTGAGCCTGGCGTTGCTCATCCTGCTGGCCCTGCTGCTCGGCGTGGGCCTCGTCCTGTGGCTCGCCTCCAGCCTCACCGAGCCCGTGCTGGCGCTCACCGAGGCCGCCGAACGGGTGGCGATGGGTGACCTCACGACCCGCCTGCCGGCGGGCGGGGACGACGAGCTCGGCCGGCTCTCCGGCGCGTTCAACCACATGACCGACGAGCTCGAGCTCAAGATCACCGAGCTGGAACGCAGCCGGAACCTGTTGCGTGAGAACGTCGGTCGGCTCGGCGACACGCTCGAGCGCACCCACGACCTCGAGGGCCTGCTGGGCACAGTGCTGGGCGCAGCCGCCTCGGCGACCGAGTCGCAGCGCGCCACCGCGTGGTTGGTGGAGGGCGGCTCGGTGGTCGCCCGCGCGTCGGTGCCCGCCGGCGCACCGCGCTCCGTCGTGCGACGCCTGACCCTCGGCACCGACCTGGCCGGTGAGGTCGCCGTCGACGGCCTGCCTCGCCGGCTCGGCCACGGCCACGAGGACTCCACCACGGTGCTCGGTGGCCCGGCGCTGGCCGCGCCCCTGCGCCGCGGGCACCACACGGTCGGGGTGATCGTGGTCGAGCGGGAGCCGTCGATGCCGGCCTTCGACTCCGACGACGAGGCCATGCTCGTCTCCCTCGCCGGGCCGGCCGGCATCGCGGTCGACAACGTGCTCCTGCACCGGGAGGCCCAGCGGCTGTCGGTGACCGACCCGCTGACCGGCGCGGGCAACCTGCGGCACATGACCACCACGCTGGCCCGCGAGGTCGAGCGCGCCAGCCGGTTCGATCGCCCGCTGTCGGTGCTGCTGCTCGACCTTGACCACTTCAAGAACGTCAACGACACCTACGGCCACACGGTCGGCGACGCGGTGCTGCGCGAGCTCGCCCGGCGGCTGGCCAGCTGCGTGCGCGAGGTCGACACCGTGGCGCGATACGGCGGTGAGGAGTTCGTCGTCGTCACGCCCGAGACCGACACCGAGGGCGCGGAGCGGCTGGCGGCCCGGATCTGCGAGGCGGTGCGTGAGGAGCCGGTGATCGTCGGCGACGACGTCGTCAACGTCACCGTGTCGGTGGGCATCGCCTCGCTGCCCATGCACGGCACGGCGAGCGGCGACCTCGTGCGCGCGGCCGACGAGGGCCTGTACGCCGCCAAGCGCGGCGGGCGCAACCAGTACCGCATCGCGCCCGGGCACGCCGTCAGCGAGACCGTCCCCGACGCCTGACCCCCGCCCCGCCCCCGCCCCCCGCCCCGTTGATCACGTTGAGTGGGTGACACTCCGCTTGTCGAGGGGTGCAACCCTCGGCAAGCGGAGTGTCACCCACATAACGTGATCAACATCGGGGAGGCGGGCTGCGCAGGCGCGAGGTCGGTCGGCGCCGATAACCTGCGGCCATGACCGAGACGACTGACGCGAGCGCGGCGCAGAGCAGCCCCCACCAGCCAGGCCACCCGAGGCTCACGAAGGCGGTCATCCCCGTCGCCGGGCTCGGCACGCGCTTCCTGCCGGCCACCAAGGCGATCCCCAAGGAGATGCTGCCGGTCGTCGACAAGCCCGCGATCCAGTACGTCGTCGAGGAGGCCGTGGGTGCCGGGCTGAACGACGTCCTCATGGTGACCGGCCGCAACAAGGGCGCGCTGGAGGACCACTTCGACCGCCAGTGGGAGCTCGAGCAGGCCCTGGAGGCCAAGGGCGACCGCAACCGGCTCGAGCGCGTGCAGGCCGCCACGGTGCTCGCCGACGTCCACTACATCCGGCAGGGCGACCCCAAGGGCCTCGGCCACGCCGTCCTCTGCGCCGCGCAGCACGTCGGCGACCAGCCCTTCGCGGTGCTGCTCGGTGACGACCTCATCGACCCGCGCGACCCCCTGCTCACCACGATGCTGCAGGTGCAGGCCGAGCGCGGTGGCAGCGTCATCGCGCTGCTCGAGGTGCCGCGCGACCAGGTGAACCTCTACGGGTGCGCCGCCATCGAGGGCGACGCGGACGCCGACGGTGCCGTCGTCAAGGTCACTGACCTGGTCGAGAAGCCGGCTCCTGAGGAGGCGCCGAGCAACCTGGCCCTCATCGGGCGCTACGTGCTGCACCCGGCGGTCTTCGACGTCCTGAGGCGCACCAAGCCGGGCCGCGGCAACGAGATCCAGGTCACCGACGCGCTGCACGAGCTCGCGGGCATGCCCGCCGACGAGGGCGGCGGGGTGTGGGGCGTGGTGTTCCGGGGCCGCCGCTACGACACCGGTGACCGGCTCAGCTACCTGAAGGCCGTCGTCCAGCTCGGCGAGGAGCACGAGGAGTTCGGCGCGGAGTTCGCGCGCTGGCTGAGGTCGCGCTGATGATCAGCGTCGACGACCACCTGCAGCGCTGCCTGGCCGGCGTGCGCCCGCTGGAGCCGATCGAGCTGGGCCTGCTCGAGGCACAGGACTGCGTGCTCGCCGAGGACGTCGTCAGTCCGCTCGACCTGCCCGGCTTCGACAACTCCGCGATGGACGGCTACGCGGTGCGCGTCGACGACGTCGCCGCGGCGTCCGACGACAGCCCGGTGACGCTGCCGGTCGTGGCGGACATCCCCGCGGGTTCCATCGACCACCTGCGGCTGGCCGACGGGCAGGCGATGCGCATCATGACCGGCGCGCCCGTGCCTGCAGGCGCCGAGGCGGTCGTGCCGGTCGAGGCCAGCGACGGGGGCGTGCGAGCGGTCGAGCTGCGAGCCGGAGCCTCGAGCGGCCAGCACGTGCGGCGCGTGGGCACCGACGTGCGCACCGGCGACGTCGTCCTGCGGGCGGGAGTGTCGCTCGGCCCGGCCCAGCTGGCGCTGCTCGCGGCCGTCGGCCGGGCGCGGGTGCGGGTGCACGCCCGCCCGCGCGTGGTGGTCCTGTCGACCGGCAGCGAGCTCGTCGAACCCGGCACGACGCCCGGCTTCGGCCAGGTCGTCGACAGCAACGGCGTGATGCTGACGGCGGCGGCGATCGACGCCGGAGCCCGGCCCTACCGCGTGGGACTCGTGCGCGACGAGCCGGGCACGTTCCTGCAGACCCTCACCGACCAGCTGGTGCGCGCTGACGTCGTCGTCACGACGGGCGGCGTGAGCGCCGGCGCCTACGACACCGTCAAGGAGGTGCTGCGCGGCCTGGGCACGGTGTGGTTCGGCAAGGTGGCCATGCAGCCGGGCATGCCGCAGGGCTTCGGCACGGTGGGGCCCGACGAGACGCCGATCTTCACCTTGCCCGGCAACCCCGTGAGCGCCTACGTGTCGTTCGAGATGTTCGTGCGTCCGGCGATCCGCAAGATGGCCGGGCACCGCAGCCTGTTCCGGCGCAGCGAGACCGCAGTGGCCCTGGAGTCGTGGTCGGCGCCGCGGGGCAAGCTGCAGCTGGCCCGGGTCGAGCTCGGGACGTCGGACGACGGACGCCGGGTGGCCCGGCTGGCGGGCGGTCAGGGCTCCTACGTGCTCGGTGGGCTCGCTCGCGCCGGCGCGCTGGCCGTGGTGCCCGAGGACGTCACGCGCGTCGAGGAGGGCGACGAGGTGCAGTGCCTGGTGCTCGACCGGAGGGCCCGATGAGCGAACCGCCGAGCCGCGAGTCAGGCGAGGCCCCGCGCCTGACGCACGTCGACGAGCGGGGCGTCGCGCGCATGGTCGACGTGTCGGGCAAGGCGGTGACGGCGCGCGAGGCGTCGGCCCGCGGCCGCGTGCTGCTGTCGGCCGACGCCGTGGCGGCGCTGCGCGACGGCACCGTGCCCAAGGGGGACGCCCTGGCCGTGGCCCGCATCGCCGGGCTGCAGGCCGCGAAGCTCACCCCCACGCTCGTGCCGCTCGCGCACCCGATCGCCGTCCACGGCGTCGTGGTCGAGCTCGACGTGGCCGACGACGGCGTCGACATCGCGGCCACCGTGCGCACCGCCGACCGCACGGGCATCGAGATGGAGGCGCTCACCTGCGTCACCGTCGCCGCCCTCGCACTGGTCGACATGGTGAAGGCCGTCGACAAGCACGCGCGCATCACCGATGTCCGCGTGACCGCCAAGTCCGGTGGGCGGTCGGGCGACTGGCGCGAGGAGGCCGACGCCGGCGAGGGGGCCTGGTGAAGGCTGTCGTCATCACGGCGTCGAACCGCGCCGCTGCGGGGGTGTACGCCGACCGTGGCGGCCCGATCCTCGTCGAAGGCCTGCGAGAGCTGGGTTTCGACGTCGGTGACCCCGTGGTCGTGCCGGACGGCGACCCGGTGGAGCAGGCGCTGCGCGCCGCCGTCGCGGACGACGTCGAGGTGGTGCTCACCACCGGCGGTACCGGCCTGACACCGGGTGACCTGACGCCCGAGGTGACCCGCCGCGTGCTCGATCGCGAGGCACCGGGGATCGCCGAGGCGATCCGCGCGTACGGCGTGGCCGGCGGCGTGCCCACGGCGATGCTGTCGCGCGGTGTGGCCGGGTTCGCCGGCCGCACGCTCTTGGTCAACCTGCCCGGCTCGTCCGGCGGGTGCCGCGACGGACTGGCGGTGCTGCGGCCGGTGCTCGTGCACGCGGTGGAGCAGGTGCGCGGCGGCGACCACTGATGAGCTGGCCGGTGACGCTGTCGCACGGGCCGGTGGGGCTGCGGCCGCTGCGTCAGCGCGACCTCGGTCGCTGGCGCGAGCTGCGCGTGGCCAACCGGCAGTGGCTCGAGCCCTGGGAGGCCACGCCCCCGGACCCGACGGTGCCCGCGCTGTCGTTCCGGCGCATGGTGCGCCAGCTCTCGCAAGAGGCGCGCGCCGGCCGGGCGCTGCCGTTCGCCATCACCTACCAGGGCGAGATGGTGGGCCAGCTCTCGGTGGCCGGCGTCGCCTGGGGGTCGCTGTGCTCCGGCCACATCGGGTACTGGGTGTCGCGGCACGTCGCCGGCCGCGGCATCGCGCCGACGGCGGTGGCGCTCGCCACCGACTACTGCCTGCTGACCATGGGGTTGCACCGGATCGAGATCAACATCCGCCCCGAGAACGCCGCGAGCCTGCGCGTCGTGGCCAAGCTGGGGCTGCGCGACGAGGGCCTGCGCCGGCAGTACCTGCACATCGACGGGGCCTGGCGCGACCACCGCAGCTTCGCCGTCACGCGCGAGGAGCTGGAATCGGGCGGTCTCCTGGCTCGGCTGGCGGACCAGCCCGCCAGCGGCTGATCACCGACTTTCACAACAACCACACGAGTATCGCTGCGACACACCGGCCGACGTCCGTGAATGCTTGTCGCCACGCGCCTACCGTCTGTGACCGTGGACCCGAGCAGCCTGATCTTCGTCGTCATCGTGGCGATCTGGGCCGCCTACCTGCTCGGCCACTGGGTCCGCCGCCGAGACCAGGTCGCCACGGTGCGCTCGGTCGACCGGTTCTCCGAGGCCATGCGGGTGCTCGAGCGGCGTCCGGCTGTCCGGTCGGTGCCGCTGTCACGTCCGAACCCGCGCTCCTACGTCGTGGCGCCGGCGCGACCCGCCGCCCCGCAGGTGTCGGTGAAGCGGGCCCCCGTCGTCGCCGCACGGCCAGCTGCCGCGCCAGCGGCCCGCTCGCTCGACGCGCCGCTCGCTGGCCGGGCCGGCCGGACCCCGCGCCGCGGCAACGTCGTGCGCGCCGCCCTGCTGCTCGCCCTGCTGGTGCTCGCGCCGGTGACGTGGCTGCTCGCCCTGCTCACCCAGGCCGTCGCCTGGTGGATGGGCGCACTGGTGACCCTGGCGCTCGCAGGTGTCGTCGCCGAGCTGCGCCAGCGGGCTCGCCGGGCGCGTGACCTGGCGCGCCGTCGCCAGCGCATCGAGCGACGCAGCCAGTCGCAGGCTCGGCGCCAGACGCGCCGCCAGGTCGTCGGCGACGTCGTCGCGGCCCACCGCGAGCGCGGCGTGGCCGCACCTCGCCAGCCCGACGCGGCCGAGTCGCAGCCGGCCGAGGTCACGCCCGACCAGCCGGCGGACGACGGCTGGCAGCCGGTGCCGGTGCCGCCGCCGACGTACACGCTGAAGCCCAAGGCGCCGGCGCGCACCCGCCCTGTCGTGCCGGCCCAAACACGGACCGCGGCCGACGAGCCCGCCGCCACGGCCCCGGCGCCGGCCGCTCCGGTGGCGCCGCCCGCGCCGTCGGTTCCGGCGTTCGACCTCGACGAGATCCTCGAGCGCCGGATCGCCTCGGGCAGCTGAGCCCGCGTCCGTCAGGCGACGTACAGCTTGCGCAGGCGCTCGGTGATCTCCCACCGGGTGCGCTCACCGGCGTGCAGCCGCACCAGCGCTCCGGGACGCAGCTGCACGCTGCTGCCGTCGTCGAACGTCACGGTGCCCGCGCCCGAGAGCACGACGAACAGCTCGTCAACCTCGATGTCGGTGTCGACGCCCGGGCCGGCCTCCCACAGCCCGACGCTGACGCCCGCGTGCGTGGCGAGCTCGCGGTCGGCGCAGGCCAGGGCGTCCGTGGCGGGCGCTCCCAGGTCGAGGTGGGGGACGTCGGCGCAGACGACGCGCGGCAGGTCGGGCACGGGCGCTCCAAGGGGTGCGGCGGGAGGGCCAAGCCACGAGCATCGCGCACCGCACGGCACGGGGTGGCCGGTCCCGAGCACTCGCCGCGGACTGCTAACCTTGTCGTCGTTCCAGGGGCTGTGGCGCAGCTGGTAGCGCACCTCGTTCGCAACGAGGGGGTCAGGGGTTCGAGTCCCCTCAGCTCCACCCAAGATCGAGTTCTGCCGCCCGACGCCGCCGGCGCTGACCCGCACTACAGTTCCGCGATGCAGATGAAGCTCGAGGTCGTCCCGCTGCCCGTCTCGGACGTCGAGCGCAGCCTCGCGTTCTACCGCGACGCCGTCGGGTTCCACCTCGACCACGACGTCTCGCCGGGCAACGGAATGCGGGTGATCCAGCTGACGCCGCCCGGCTCGGCGTGCTCGGTGGTGTTCGGTGTCGGCATCGACGACGGCTCGGTGCCGCCCGGTTCCGTGCGCAACCTGCACCTGGTCGTCGACGACGTCGAGGCGGCCCGCGCGCCGCTCGCCGAGCGAGGGGTCGACGTCAGCGACGTCGTCGACCTCGGTGGCGTGAAGTACGCGTTCTTCGCCGACCCGGACGGCAACTCCTGGGCGCTGCAGGAGATCAGCGCGAGCGCTCAGCGTCCCTGACCGGCCGGCTGAGGCCGAGGGGTCCTTCAGCCCTGGCCCGGCGGGGTCGACGTCACTGACGCTGGGCTCAGGAGGTGTCGTGATGACGAGCTCGTACGCCCCACCGACCGACGCGCGTCCTGGCCTGCGCGTGCTGGTGCAAGCCCTGTCCGCTGCCGTGGCCGCGGCCTACCTGGTGCTGTTCTTCCTCGTCCGCACGGCGGAGCGCGGCGAGCCCGAGAACACCTTCGGCGCGTACCTGTTCCTGTTCCTCGCCTACGCGGCCTGCGCTGTCGCGCTCAGAATCTGGTGGGGGCCGGTCGTCGCGCTGCTCGGCGCGGCGCTGCAGCTGGCGGTGCTCGCGCTGTTCGTCGTCTTCGGCGTGGGACTGCTCGGCCCCGGCGTCTTCGCCTACGACGCGGTGCGGCACCTGCACATGCCGGTGTGGGCGGTGTTCATCACGGCGGCCCAGGTCGTCCTGCTCACGGTTCTGGTGCGGCTCGCCGTTGTCGGACGCCGTCACTAGTCTGCGCGGCATGGCTGACGACGTCGCGTTGCTGGAGTCCGTGCTCACCAAGACCGAGGCGCTGATCAGCGAGGTCGGGCCCGAGCAGCAGCTGCTGCGCACTCCCTGCCCCGACCTCGACGTCCGTCACCTCGTCGACCACCTGGTGGGGTGGGCGCGCGAATGCGCCCGCCGGGTCACCGGGCAGGAGTCGAGCGAGGACCCCAACGCCTACCGCAGCGACGACCCAGCGCGCGAGTTCGAGCAGGCGGCGGCCCGGCTGGTTAGCGGCCTGCGTGAGACCGACCAGCCCGCCATGCCCCCGGGCATGCTGCTGATGGAGTTCATCACCCACGGGTGGGACCTCGCCACCGCCACCGGCGAGCCGGTCACCTACTCCGACGCCGAGGCCGACACCGCCTTGGCCACGGGGCGCACGATGCTGAGACCGGACTACCGCGGCGACTCCTTCGGGCCCGAGGTCGACCCGCCGGACGACGCCACCGCCGTCGAGCGACTGGTGGCCTTCCTCGGCCGCGACCCCGGGTGGCACGCCACCAGCGACTGAGCGTGTCACATCCGGCGCGGCTGTCCGGTCGAGGTCACATGACCACCTACCAGCCCGGTGTCGACCTCGACGCCATCGCCGTCGAAGCCTGCGTCGAGCTCGACGCCGCCCACCTGGCCGAGCGCCAGGAGGAATCGCCCGACGACGGTGCCGCCGCACTCAACGCCGCCCTGCAGACCAGTGAGCTCGGCTACTACGAGGCCGAGCTCACCAGCCTGCGCGGCGCCGCGCTACTCGTGAGCGACGCCGAACGCGACGGGCGCTGACCGCGGCGCACTGTCGTCCGGTGCGCTGTCGTCCGGTGCGCTGTCGTCCGGTGCACTGTCATCCGGCGCGTCCCGGGTGCCACGATGGGCGCCGCCACCCCTCCACCGTCGGGACGACCGCCCATGACCCGCTCATGACCTGCCGATGACCGCCCAGGACGTCGGCGACGCACGCCGTGACGAGCTGGACGCCGCCGTGGGAGAGTTCAACGCCTCGCGTCGCCGGCTGTTCGGCATCGCCTACCGCATGCTCGGCAGCGTCGCCGAGGCCGAGGACATCGTGCAGGAGGCGTGGCTGCGCTGGCAGCAGACCGACCGCTCCGACGTCCGCAACCCGGCCGCGTTCCTCACCACGGTGACGACGCGGCTGGCCCTCAACACGGTCGACTCCGCGCGCGTCCGGCGCGAGCAGTACGTCGGCCCGTGGCTGCCCGAGCCCGTCGACACCAGCGCCGACCCGAGCCTGGGCGCCGAGACGGCCGAGGCCCTCGAGCTGGCGGTGCTCCTGCTGCTCGAGCGGGTGCGGCCCGACCAGCGCGCCGCGTACGTCCTTCGCGAGGCCTTCGACTACCCCTACGACGAGATCGCGGAGATCCTCGACACCTCGCCGGCCAACGCGCGTCAGCTCGTGAGCCGCGCGCGCAAGCACGTGCGGTCCGAGCGCCGTGAGCCGGTCGAGGCCGGCGAGCACCGACGCCTCCTCTCCGCCTTCGTCGACGCGGCTCGCACGGGCGACCTGGCCGGGCTCGAGCGGGTGCTCGCGGCCGACGTCGTCAGCACCTCCGACGGCGCCGGGCTGGCACCGCGCGCGGCCCGGCGTCCGGTGGAGGGACGCGAGACCGTCGCGCGCTTCGTGGCCGGGTTCGCCGGCGACTGGTGGTCCGGCACCACGCTCACGTGGGTCGAGACCAACGGCCGCCCGTCGGTGCTCGTGCAGCGCGGCGAGGAGCGGCTGGCGCTGCTCACCGTCGCCGTCTCGCAAGGGGGCATCGAGCAGCTGCTGTGGGTCATGGCGCCGGCCAAGCTCACCGCCGTCGCGCCCTGACTGTCACAGCTGCGGGCGCCGCCCGGTCGGTCAGGTGTTATCACCCACCGAACCAGGAGGCATCTCATGCGGCTCGTCATCATCGGCGGAACCGGGCTCATCGGCTCGCAGGTCGTCCGCTTGCTCACCAACCAAGGTCACGAGGCGGTCGCCGCCTCACCGCGGAGCGGCGTCGACACGCTCACCGGCGCCGGACTGGCCGAGGCGTTCGCCGGCGCGGACGTCGTCGTCGACCTCACCAACTCGCCGTCGTTCGCCGACGACGACGTCATGAGCTTCTTCGTCACCTCGACGACGAACCAGCTGCGCGCCGAGCAGGCGGCCGGCGTGCGCCACCACGTCGCGCTCTCGGTGGTCGGCACCGGGCGGCTGCCCGACAGCGGGTACCTGCGCGCCAAGGCGGCCCAGGAGCGCCTCATCGCCGAGGCGGGCGTGCCATTCTCGATCGTCCACGCCACGCAGTTCTTCGAGTTCACGCGGGCGATCGCCGACGCGTCCACCGTCGACGGCCAGCTGCGGCTCGCTCCCGTGCACTACCAGCCGATGGCGTCGGCCGACGTCGCCTCCGCCGTGGCGCGGGTGGCCGTGGGCGACCCGCTCGGCGGCATCCTCGAGATCGGCGGCCCTGAGCGGGTGCGCATGGACGAGTTCATCCCGGCGGCGCTCGCGGCGGCCGGTGACCCCCGGCCGGTCGTGTCCGACGTCCACGCGACGTACTTCGGCACCGAGCTCGACGACGACAGCCTCGTGCCGGGCCCTGACGCCGAGCTCGGCACCCTCACCTACGACGTCTGGGCCAAGGCGTCGGCCTGACGGGGCCATCGCGCCTGGGGTGCGCGGACCCGGCGGCGGGAGCAGGATCAAGGGGTATCCCCACCAGAAGGAGACCTCACCTGTGAGCACTGTGCCCACGATCACCCTGAACGACGGCCGCCAGATCCCGCAGCTGGGCTTCGGCGTCTTCCAGATCGACCCGTCCGAGACGGCCGAGGCGACGGCCAAGGCGCTCGAGATCGGCTACCGCCACATCGACACCGCCGAGATGTACGGCAACGAGCAGGGGGTCGGCGAGGCGGTGCGGGCCAGTGGTCTCGACCGCGCCGACGTGTGGGTGACGAGCAAGCTCAACAACGGCTTCCACGAGCCCGACACCGCCCGGCGAGCGTTCGACGACACGCTGTCGGCGCTCGGCCTGGACTACGTCGACCTGTTCCTCATCCACTGGCCGCTGCCGACCCGCTACGACGGCGACTTCGTCTCGACGTGGAAGGTCCTGGAGGAGTTCCAGCGCGACGGCCGCGCCCGCTCGATCGGTGTCTCGAACTTCCAGGTCGCGCACCTGGAGCGCCTCGCGCGAGAGTGCGACGTCGTCCCGGCGGTCAACCAGATCGAGGCGCACCCCTACTTCACCAACGACGAGGTGCGCGCCTACGGCCAGCAGCACGGCATCGTCACCGAGGCGTGGTCGCCCATCGCCCAGGGGCAGGTGCTGGACGACGCCACGATCGGTGCCATCGCCGAGCGCGTCGGCCGCACGCCGGCCCAGGTCGTGCTGCGCTGGCACCTCCAGCGCGGCGACGTGGTGTTCCCCAAGTCGGTGACACCGTCGCGGATGCAGGAGAACTTCGAGCTCTTCGACTTCGAGCTCAGCGCCGACGACGTCGAGCAGATCACCGCGCTGCACCGCGGCGAGGACGGCCGCACCGGCCCGAACCCCGACGAGTTCGACTACATCCCCGGCTGACTGCGGGCCAGCGGCGTCGTGGACGGGGCCGGGTCAGTCAGCTGATCCGACCCCGGCCGCAGCCTGGAGTCGGGCGAGGGCGTCATCCGGCACGAGCTCGCGCGGCAGCACCTGCAGCATCCCGGTGCGGGTGACCAGCAGCACCGCGCCCCGGCGGGCGACGCAGCGGCGGACCGCGCTGTAGGCCAGCGAGCCCTGGCCCACGCCGCCGTCGAGGTGCAGGTGGGTCTCGTCGAACCGCGCCCGCACGGTGCGCTGGCCGCGAGCCGATCGTCGTAGCGCTCGCCTCGTCGTGACCGCCACCGCGACCACCGTTGCGACGGCCAGCACCACCGTGCCGACCATCGCCGCCAGCCAGCGGCCGGTGACGACGCCCAGCCAGCCGCCGAGCGCCAGGACGACGAAGGCGCGGGCCGCACCGGCCCGACCCAGCAGGCGGTAGGCGTCGACGGCGCGGGCGAGCCGCTGCACCACCGCGTCATCGAGCCCGACCTCGTGGGGCCAGGCCGCCCCGTCGTCAGCCGCGCTGCCGGTGGTGACAGGCATCGACGCCGCCGCAGGGTGGGCGATGCGCTCGGCCAGCCAGTCGACGTCCTGGGCTGAGAGGAGACCAGCGGGCAGGGTGAGGTGCGCGCGGAGGTTCCTCAGGGGGACCAGCACCTGACCGGCGATGCGTCGGGGCGCACGCAGCGCGGTGTAGGGCAGCTGCTGCTCACCGGCGGCGGTGCGGACGAGCAACAGCTGCTCGCCGAGGTCGGCCGTCATCGTGGCGCCCGCCGGGCACAGCGTGGTCGCGCCGGCCAGGGCCCGACGGTACGTCGCGGCGGCCAGGACGACGCCGATGAACACCACGGACAGCAGCCCTTGGGCGACCGCCCCCACGGGGTAGCCCGCCACGGCCAGGGGAGTGCCACCCAGCAGGCCGATCACGGCGGCGAACACCAGCAGACGCGGCCGCTGCAGCCGCGCCTGGACGGCGGTACGCGCCATCGCGCGGGCAGTGTCCCGACCGCACGTGATCGAGCGATGGCGGGCCGGGGAGAGGTCGGGTGCGGCGTCCACGCGCGAAGCGTACGGCGGCCGCAGGAGCCGTCAGCGCACGCCGCGCGGCCGGAACTGGACGCTCACCCGCGGGCCGACGGCCTTGGCCGTCTTGGGGATCGCGTGCTCCCACGTGCGCTGGCACGAGCCGCCCATGACGACCAGGTCGCCGTGACCGAGTGGGAAGCGGAGCGACTCACCGCCGCCGCGGGGGCGCAGGGCGAGCGTGCGGGCTGATCCCACCGACAGGATCGCGACCATGGTGTCGTGAGTGGCGCCGCGGCCGAACGTGTCGCCGTGCCAGGCCACGCTGTCGCGGCCGTCGCGGTAGAGGCACAGGCCCGCCGTCCGGAACGGCTCGCCCAGCTCGTCGGCGTAGTGGGCGTCGAGGGCCTGCTTGGCCGCGGTGAGCGCCGGGTGGGGCAGCGGCGCGTTCTCGCCGTAGTGGCAGAGCAGCCGCGGGACGTCGACCACGCGCTCGTACATCTGCCGGCGCTCGGCGTACCACGGGACGTCGGCCAGCAACCGCTCGAGCAGCACTTCGGACCCGCTCACCCAGCCGGGCAGCAGGTCGACCCACGCGCCCCGGCTCAGCACCGTGCGCCGGACGCCCTCGAGCGGCCCGACCGTCACGTCCTCAGCGACGTCGAGCAACGACCCCTGCAGCAGAGCCTGCATGCGCCGAGGGTAGCACTGATTCGAACACCTGTTCTAGATCAAGGCCTCGCCCCGCCCGTGAGCATGCACGCCAGCGTCCCCCTGCTGCGCTGGCGTGCATGATCACGGGCGGGGAAGGGGGGAGAGGGAGGCGGTCAGCCCTCGTCGGAGGCCTTGGCGGGGTCGCCGCCGTGCTCGGCGACGTACTGCTTCGGGTCGTGGTCCTCGGCCTCGACGCCGCGGAAGTGCTCGGCCTCGAAGACCGCGAACTGCAGCGCGAGGTCCTGGCGCGCCTGCAGGCTGGCGTGGCGCCGGAAGTCGGCGAGCGCCTCGCGCTCCTCCTCGCCCATGTGGTCGCTGTTGGCCTCACGGGCCTCGGCCACGGCGTCCCACCAGGGGCCACTGCCGACGCGGTGCTTGCCGACCTCGGCGACGGCGTCGCGGATCTCGTTGTGGTCGTGCAGCGCGTCACCGGTCTCGCCCTCGGGGGAGTCCTTGCTGCCGGCGCCCTGCCCGACCTCGAGCAGCTTGGGGTAGAACAGCTTCTCCTCGGCCTCAGCGTGCACCTCGAGCAGCACCTTCAGCCGCTCCCAGACCGGCTTCACCTGCTCGGTGGGGGCGTCGCGCAAGTCGTCGAGCAGGGCGAACATGCGGCGCTGCTCGTGGTGGTCGGTCAAGATCAGCTCGGTGATGTCCATGCCGATCATGCTCGCTCACGCGTCGCGTGCTCGCAGTTCGAGGCGTTGCAGACGGCTCAGATCCAGCTCGGGAACCACATCCGCTGAGCCCACTGCGCGTAGGGAATCACCTGCGCGGTGTAGATGGGCCAGAAGAAGAAGAACAGCATCACGCAGACCACGACGTACGAGCCCGCGATCGCGCCGCCGACCAGCCGGCGTCTCGGCGACGCGCTGGGTGGCCCGAGCGCCATGCCGATGACGTAGGTGACCGCCAGCACCACCCACGGCACGAAGGCCACGGCGTAGAACGAGTAGATGGTGCGGTGCTGGAACGCGAACCACGGCACGTAGCCCGCGACCAGCCCGGCCAGCACCGCGCCGGCCCGCCAGTCGCGGCGCAGCGCCCACATCGCCAGCAGCACGAAGATCGCGGCCGTCGCGCCCCACCACAGGGTCGGCGTCCCGATGGAGGTGATCGCCTTGCTGCACTGCGCGACGGTGCAGCCGTCCTGGCCGCGGGTCTTCGTCTCGTAGAAGAAGGACGTCGGACGCCCCTGGATCAGCCACGACCACGGGTTGGTCTTGTAGGGGTGGTCCGACGTCAGCGTGACGTGGAAGTGGTACATCTCCTGGTGGTACTTCCACAGGCCGCGCAGGGCGTCCGGCACGAAGCCGAAGCTCTTGCTCGGGTGCTGGGCGCCCCACTCGCGGTCCCAGCCGCCCTTGGTGAGGAACCAGCCGGTCCACGACGCCAGGTAGGTCAGCCCGGCGAGCGGCACGAGCGTGAAGAAGGCGGGGACGCCGTCGCGCAGCAGCCCGCCCGCGAACCACCGCCGCACACCGGCCGCACGTCGGGCACCGACGTCCCAGAGCACGGTCATGAGCCCGAAGACGGCGAGGAAGTACAGGCCCGACCACTTCGTGCCCATGCACAGCCCGAGGCACACCGCCGCGACGATGCGCCACGGCCGCCAGCCCAGCGACGGCCCGTAGCCGGGCACGCGGGACGCCGGACGCCGCTCGCCACCGCGCCGCAGCCGCGAGCGCGCAGCCAGGACGGCGAGGCGGTCGCGTGCCTGGTCGCGGTCGATGAGCAGGGCTCCGAAGGCGGCCAGCGCCCAGAACATCACGAACAGGTCGAGCAGGCCGGTGCGGCTGTGCACGAAGTGGTGGCCGTCGAAGGCGAGCAGCAGCCCGGCCACGCACCCGAGCAGCGTGGAGCCGAACAGGCGCCGGGCGATGCGGGCCAGCATGAGGATCGACAGCGTGCCGCAGAGCGCGACGGAGAAGCGCCAGCCGAACGAGCTGTCCTGCCCGAAGAGGTACTCGCCGGCGGCGATCATCCACTTGCCCACCGGCGGGTGGACGACGAAGTCGGCGGCCGTGCCCCACACGTCGGGGGTGCCGTGGGTGAAGAGCCGGTCGGGCGTCGTGCCCAGGCTGGGCGCCACCGAGCGCTCGTAGCCGTAGTCCAGGTACGACGAGCCCTGCTTCACGTAGTACGTCTCGTCGAAGACCAGCTGGTGCGGGCGTCCGAGCTGCCAGAACCGCAGGAAGCCGCCGACGGCCGTGATCACCAGCGGGCCGATCCAGCCCCACAGCGTGGCCGACGCGCGCCAGCCCACGAGGTGGGTGCGCAGCCGGTCGGCGAACGGCGGGGCGGCGGGGGCGACGTCCGCTGCGCTGGTGGTCACCGCGACATCGTAGGCAGCGCCGGCGGCGGCGCCACGTAAGGTCGGGGTCATGGACCTCGGGTTGCGTGGCAAGCGGGCAGTCGTCACCGGAGCGAGCCGAGGGTTGGGCTTGGCGATCGCCGACGGGCTGGCCGCTGAGGGCGCGGACGTCGCGCTGCTGGCTCGCGGCGAGCAGGGCCTCGCGGTCGCCCGCGAGCAGGTGGCGCGGCACGGCGGCCGGGTGCTGACCCGCAGCGTCGACGTCACCGACCACGTCGCCCTCGACGACGTCGTGGCCGACGTCGCGTACGAGCTCGGCGGCCTCGACCGGCTCGTGGCCAACGCCGGCGGCACCGTCGGCGGCAACCTGCTCGACAGCACAGCCGCCGACTTCACCGCCACGTTCGACCTCAACGCCGGTCACGCCGCCGCCCTGGTGAAGGCCGGACACCCTCACCTGGTGCGCGCAGGTGGCGGCGCCGTCGTCCTCATCACGAGCGTCACCGGATCCCGCGTGGCGCCGCGGACGACGTACGCCGTAGCCAAGGCCGCCGAGATCCACCTGGCGCGGGTGCTCGCCGACGAGCTGGCGGGCGACCGCATCCGCGTCAACGCCGTGAGCCCGGGCAGCATCCTGTTCGACGGTGGCGGCTGGGACACGTTGCGGCGTAACGATCCTGAGGCGTTCGAGCGTTTCGAGTCGGGCGAGTTCCCGTGGGGTCGCCTCGGGCGTCCGGAGGAGGTCGCGGACGTCGTCACGTTCCTGCTCTCCGACCGCGCCTCGTGGGTCACCGGCGCCGACGTCGTGGTCGACGGCGCCCAGCACCGGGCGAGCGCGCGGCGCTTCCGGTGACCGAGTCCGCGCCGGGGCTGCTCCTGCTGGCCGCCACCCCGATCGGTGCCGTGGCCGACGCGTCCCCGCGCCTGCGTGCGGCCCTGCGCGACGCCGACGTCGTCGCCGCCGAGGACACGCGGCGGCTCTCGCGGCTCACGACCGCGCTCGCCGTCGAGCCGACCGGCCGCGTCGTCAGCTACCACGAGCACAACGAGTCGCGGCGCACACCCGAGCTGGTCGAGGCGCTCGTCGGCGGCGCCACCGTGCTCGTCGTGACGGACGCCGGGATGCCCTCGGTGTCCGACCCCGGCTACCGGCTGGTCGCTGCCGCCGTGGACGCCGGGGTGCGGGTGAGCGCCGTTCCGGGGCCGAGCGCCGTCCTGACCGCCCTGGCGGTGAGCGGGCTGCCGGTCGACCGGTTCTGCTTCGAGGGGTTCCTGCCGCGCAAGGGCGGCGAGCGCGCGCGGGCGCTCGCGGAGCTGGCGGGCGAACGGCGCACGCTCGTGTTCTTCGAAGCGCCGCACCGGCTCGCGGCGACGCTGCACGCGCTGGCCGAGGCGTTCGGCGTCGAGCGGCGGGGCGCCGTCTGCCGCGAGCTCACCAAGACCTACGAGGAGGTCGTGCGCGGGGGGCTCGCTGACCTCGTGGCGTGGGCCGAGGCCGGCGAGGTGCGCGGCGAGGTCACGCTCGTGGTCGAGGGCGCACCCGCGGCAGCTGCGGCGTCCGTGGACGAGCTCGTGGGGCAGGTGCAGCAGCGCGCCGCGGACGGCCTGCGCCTGAAGGACGCCGTCGCCGAGGTGGCGGGCACCCACGGCGTCAGCAAGCGCGAGCTGTACGACGCCGTCCTCGCCGCCCGCACCCGCCCCTGACCCCAGCCGCCAGATACCCGCCGAAGTCCGGCTGGTCAGGCCGTTACGGGGTCAGTACCACCGGAAAATGGCGGGTATCTGCGCGAAGGGGTCAGGGGGTGCGCAAGCCCTTCTGCGGGTAGAGCGCCTCGCCCCGAGCGAGCATCGCGACGTACTGCTCCAGCCGTCGCGCCCGGGTCTCGGGACGCCGGGCGTCCTGCAACCGGTAGAGGATCGCGAACCGGTTCGTGCTCGTCAGCTGCTCGAAGGTCGCTGACGCCGCGGGGTCGGCCGCCAGCGCCGCGGCCAGGTCGTCCGGCACCTCGATCGTGCGCGAGCCGCCGTACGCGGCGTCCCACCGGCCGTTCGCCTTCGCCGCCTCCACCGCTGCAAGCCCCGCGGGGTGCATGCGCCCCTGCTCGGTGAGCCGCCCGACCTTCTCGACGTTGCGCGCCGACCACACGCTGCGGGCCCGGCGGGGCGTGAAGCGCTGGAAGGTCGTCGCGTCGTCGCGCCGCCGCAGCTGCCCGTCGATCCACCCGAAGCACAGCGCCTCCTCGAGCGCCGCGTCGTAGGTGAGGGACGTCGGCTGCGTCGTCCCCTTCTTCGCCAGCACCAGCCAGACGCCCTGGTCGTCGCCATGGTGCTCGGTGAGCCACGCGCGCCAGGCCTGGGCGTCCTCGACGATCAGCTCGGCCAGGTCGTCGGTCATGGGGCGAGGCTAACCGCGCGGACGTCGCCCGTGCGCCCTCACTAGGCTGGCCCCATGAGCCACGTCCTGTCCGCCGTCGCCTGGCCGTACGCCAACGGCCCGCGCCACATCGGCCACGTCGCCGGTTTCGGCGTGCCCTCCGACGTCTTCAGCCGCTACATGCGGATGCGCGGGCACGACGTGCTCATGGTCAGCGGCACCGACGAGCACGGCACGCCGATCCTGGTGCAGGCCGACGCCGAGGGCGTGACGCCGCGCGAGCTCGCCGACCGGTACAACCGGATGATCGTCGAGGACCTCGCCGCACTGGGCCTCACCTACGACCTGTTCACCCGGACGACGACGCGCAACCACTACGCCGTCGCGCAGGAGCTGTTCCGTGGCGTGCAGCGCAACGGCTACCTGGTCGAGCAGACGACGCGCGGCGCGATCTCGCCGTCCACCGGGCGCACGCTGCCCGACCGCTTCATCGAGGGCACGTGCCCGATCTGCGGCTACGACAGCGCGCGGGGCGACCAGTGCGACAACTGCGGAAACCAGCTCGACCCCACCGACCTCATCAACCCGCGCAGCAAGATCAACGGCGAGACGCCGGAGTTCGTCGAGACGCAGCACTTCTTCCTCGACCTGCCGGCGCTCGCCGAGGCGCTGGGGGAGTGGATGCACGCCAAGGAGGCCGAGGGCCTGTGGCGGCCGAACGTCCTGCGGTTCAGCCTCAACCTGCTCGACGACCTGCGCCCGCGGGCCATGACGCGCGACCTCGACTGGGGCATCCCCGTGCCGGGCTGGGAGGACCAGCCCACCAAGCGGCTCTACGTGTGGTTCGACGCCGTGATCGGGTACCTCTCGGCGTCCATCGAGTGGGCGCGGCGCACCGGTGACCCGGAGGCGTGGCGCCAGTGGTGGAACGACCCGCAGGCGCTGTCGTACTACTTCATGGGCAAGGACAACATCACCTTCCACGCCCAGATCTGGCCGGCCGAGCTGCTGGGCTACGACGGCAAGGGCGCCAAGGGCGGCGAGCCCGGCGTGTACGGCGACCTGCAGCTGCCGACCGAGGTCGTCAGCAGCGAGTTCCTCACCATGGAGGGCAAGAAGTTCGCCTCCAGCCGCGGCATCGTGATCTACGTGCGCGACATGCTCGCGCGCTACCAGCCGGACGCCCTGCGCTACTTCCTGCTGGCCGCCGGCCCGGAGTCGCAGGACACCGACTTCACCTGGGCGGAGTTCGTGCGCCGCACCAACGACGAGATGGTCGCCAGCTGGGGCAACCTGGTCAACCGCACGGCGAACCTGGTGCACAAGAACTTCGGTGAGATCCCGTCGGCCGGCGAGCTCACGGACGACGACCGCGGGCTGCTCGACGCCACCGCTGCCGGCTTCGACACCGTCGGTGAGCTGATCGAGACCCACCGGCAGAAGCACGCGCTGGCCGAGGCGATGCGCGTCGTCGGGCTCGTCAACGCGTACCTGTCCGACCAGGCGCCGTGGAAGCTCAAGGACGACCGCGAGCGCATGGCCACCGTGCTGCACGTCGCGGTGCAGGCGATCTGCGACTGCCGGGTGCTGCTCTCGCCGTTCCTCCCGTTCAGCGCGCAGTCCGTGCACGAGACCTTCGGCGGCACCGGCGTCGTCTCGCCCATGCCCGAGATCCGCGAGGTCGACGACCTCGACGGCGGGCCGGCCTACCCCGTGCTCATGGGCGACTACACCGGCTTCCCGCGCTGGGAGTCGGTGCCGGTGGTCGCCGGCACGCCGGTGGGGCCACCGACCCCGCTGTTCACCAAGCTCGACCCCTCGGTGGTCGACGACGAGCTGGCCCGCCTGCGCGGCGAAACCGCCTCGTGAGCGAGCGGCCCGAGCTGCCCCCGCTGCCGGACGCCCTGCCGCTTCCGGTCGTCGACAACCACACCCACCTCGACATCGGCGCGGCCTCGCGCGACTCGTGGCCGCACCACGACACCGTGCCGGACGACGACGCCGAGCTCGTGCGGCTCATCGAGGACGCGGCGCGGGTGGGCGTCACGCGCGCCGTCCAGGTGGGCTGCGACCTGCCGAGCGCCCGCTGGACGGTCGAGCTCGTCGCCCGCCAGCCTCGCCTCCTGGGCGCCGTGGCGCTGCACCCCAACGAGGCGCCCCGACTGGCCGAGCGCGGCGAGCTGGACGCCGCGCTCGACGAGATCGCCGAGCTGGCCCGGCGTCCGCGGATCGTGTGCGTCGGTGAGAGCGGGCTCGACTACTTCCGCACCGGCCCCGAAGGCCGTGCGGTGCAGCAGGAGTCGTTCCGGCGCCACATCGCCCTGGCCAAGGAGCTCGACGTCGCGCTGCAGATCCACGACCGGGACGCGCACGACGACGTCCTGCGGATCCTGCAGGAGGAGGGTGCACCGCGGCGCACCGTGTTCCACTGCTTCAGCGGCGACGCCGACATGGCCCGCCGGTGCGTCGAGGCCGGCTACTATCTGTCGTTCGCGGGCACGGTGACGTTCAAGAACGCCCAGGGCCTGCGCGACGCGCTCGCGGTGACGCCACTGGACCACCTGCAGGTCGAGACCGACGCGCCGTACCTCACGCCGGTGCCCTACCGCGGACGTCCGAACGCCAGCTACCTCGTGCCGCACACGGTGCGGGCCATGGCTCAGGTGCTGAACGTCGACGTGCCGTCACTGTGCCGCGCGCTCGACGAGACGGCCGAGCAGCTCTACGGGCCCTGGGACTGATGGTGGGCGGCCCGAGCCGCGTCGCGCCGCTCGAGGCTGCTCGCGCGGCCCAGCTGGCTGCGGCGTCGCTCACCTACCCCGAGGTCGGCGCGTCGCTGGCCGCTGACCTGCCGTCCGGCTACCACCACCTCGAGCGCAGCCGCGTCCTCGGCCGGGGGCGCGGCACCTGGAACGTCGCCGTCGCCGACCTGCTCGCGTGGCAGGTGCAGGCGCGGGCGGGGCTGCGGGTGCGGGCGTCGTCCGACGTCGAGCCGGACGCCGTCGTCGAGCTCAGCGCGGGCGTGGGCCCGCTGGCGGCGCGGGCGCCGTGTCGCGTCGTGGCGGTGGTGCGCGAGAGCGACGTGGCGGGTTTCGCGTACGGCACGCTGCCCGGCCATCCGGAACGCGGCGAGGAGTCGTTCGTCGTCCGGCTCGGGGACGACGGCCGCGTGACCTTCACCGTGCGGGCGTTCGCGGTCGAGGCGACCTGGCCCGCCCGGGCCTCGGGCCGGCTCGGCTGGTGGCTGCAGAGCTGGGTCACCGACCGCTACCTGCGCTCGCTGAGCGCGGCAGGGACGCGGACGTGAACGGCGGGCCGCTGGTCGTGGTGGGTGCGGGAGGTTTCCTCGGGCGGCACATCGCGGCTGCCGCGACCGCGCGTGGTCTGGACGTCGTGCCGGTCGGACGCCCTGAGCAGCAGCCGGTGCGACTGCGGAGGCTGCTGCGCCGCGGAACCGTCGTCATCGACGCGGCTGGCCGCACGTCCGGCGACCGTGAGCAGCTGTGGGACGCCAACGTCGTCCGGTTGCGGCGGCTGGCCGACATCGCGCTCGAGGCGCAGGCAGCACTGCTCACGATCGGCTCGGCCGCCGAGTACGGCGACCCGCCGGGCGAGCGCGTCCGCGAGAGCGATCCGGCCGTACCCGTCAGCGACTACGGCGCCAGCAAGCTGGCCGGGACGCAGGCTGTGGGCGAGCTCGTGGCCGCGGGGCTGACGGCGACCGTGGCCCGGGTCTTCAACGTGGTGGCTGCCGACCGCGCAGGCCGCGACCCGGCGTCCGAGTTCGCCAAGGTGGTGCGCGAGCTGCCGTCGTCGGGCGGAGTGGTGCGGGCATGGGACTCCTCGCTCGTGCGCGACCTCATGGGCGTGGACGCCGCCGCCGAGCTCCTGCTCGATCTCGCCGCTCACGTCGGCGAGGTCCCCTTGGTCAACGTCTGCACCGGTCGCGGCGTGCGGTGGGCCGAGCTCATCGACGCCATGGCGGCTGCTCGGGGTGTGCCGGTGACGATCGAGGACACCGTTCCAGGGGGCATCCAGCGGGTCGTGGGCGACCCGCAGCTGCTCCACCGGCTGGTCGGGCGGCGCGAACCGCCGTCCCTCGACGAGCTCGCCCGCGCGGCGCTCGGTAGCTGAGCACGCGGTAGCTGAGCGCTCGGTAGCTGAGCGCTCGGCCCCTGC
Organism: Angustibacter sp. Root456; assembly: GCF_001426435.1. NCBI lineage: Bacteria > Bacillati > Actinomycetota > Actinomycetes > Kineosporiales > Kineosporiaceae > Angustibacter > Angustibacter sp. Root456. The sequence goes on from NZ_LMER01000019.1 coordinate 237,061, forward strand.
TACATCCGCGCGTCCAGCGTGCGGTCGCTCCTGCGGTGCGTGAGCTCGGGCACCAGCCGTGACACCAGCGCCTCGATGGAGTCTTCGTCGACTGGACGCTCGCTGTCGTCGAGCAGCTCGCCGACCTCTTGGAGGACCTCGTGCACCGTCGCGGAGTCGCACCGTGGCGGTTCCACTGACTGCAGGGCGCGGAAGCCGAGATCGTGCACCGCGTCGCCGTCGGCGACGAACTCCTCGTACTCCTTCTCGCCGGCGGTGTCGAGCGGAGTCACCAGGAGCGGCCACGTGCCGGGCTTCGGGTTCTCGGCCGCCAGACGCGCGGCCTGCTCGTCGCGATGCAGCTGGGGAGTCAGCCCCAGCGCGCCCATGACGTCAGTGGCCACCTCGACGAGGTCGCGCAGATGGTCCGCAGGGTCCAGCGTGGGAATCACCAGCTGACCAGCCGACCCGAGCGTCGAGGCGAGCAGGCACAACTGGCCCGCCTCCTCGAGCGAGACGAAATACCGCCGCGTGGCCTCGGGGACCGCCCAGGGTTGCCGCTTGGCCAGGCGCCGCAGCCACCCGTCGAGCAGCGAGCCCTGCGAGAACGCCACGTTGGCGAACCGGGCGCTCGTGACCACCGGGCCCAGGGGCTCGTCGAGCAGCACGTGCTCCATGGCGCGTTTGGTCGCGCCCATAAGGTTGACGGGGTTCGCGGCCTTGTCGGTCGAGACGGCGAAGTATCGCTCGGCCACGCGCGCGACGTCCTCGAGCAGCCGCCGCGGCATGCGGACGTTGACCTCGAGCATTCGCAGCAGCGACAGGGCGTCCTTCTCCGAGCGCACGTGCTTGACCGCCGCGAAGTTGAGCACAAGGTCGTACCGGCTGGCGGCGAGCAACCGACGCATGGCCGGGCTGCCGGCGTCCAAGGGGGTAGTGCGCAGCTCCGTCGCCACCGGGACGGCCCCCTGGCTGCGCAGATCCCGGACCAGCTCGGTGAGGCCGTTCTCGTCGACGTCGACGATGTGCAGGGCGGCCGGGGCGAAACGCAGGAGCTGGGCCGCGGTGGCTGATCCGATGCTGCCCGCACCGCCGACCACGAGCACGTGCCGACCGCGGACGCGTTCGACTACCCGGTCATGGGCCTCGGTGAGGTCGGCGTCCAGCAGTGAGCGGTCGCGCCGAGTGACGGCGCGCGCCAGCTCGGCGACGGTGGGCGGCAGGCTCACGACGCCGAGGGAGTCGCGTCGGGCAGGAAGCGGCCGGGGTCAGCGACGAAGTCGGCGCTCGCGCGCTGGTAGTCGTCGAAGCGGCCGATGTCCTGCCAGTACTCCTGGGTGATGTGGCAGTGCACGCCGTCGCCAGCGGCAACAAGAGCTCTCACGAGGTCGGGCATGTCGAAACGGCCGGCAGGAACGTGCTGCACCACGGCGCGGTCAAGGGCGTAGACCCCGGTGCTGACGTGGTGGTGCAGCACCGGCTTCTCGTCGTACCGGTCGAGGTTGCCGTCGTCGTCGACGTAGACGACTCCGTAGTCGATCGCGACGTCGCGGCGGGTCAAGACGACCGTGGCGGCCTCACGTCGGTCGTGCTGCTCGCGCACGAGGCCGCCGTAGTCGATCGTAGTCAGCAGATCTCCATTCATGACCAGGAAGGTGTCGTCGAGCAGCCCCAGGTTGTCGACAAGACGCAGCGACCCCGCGGTGCCGAGGGGCTGGTCCTCGATGACATAGCGGATCCGCAGACCGAAGCGAGCGCCGTCGCCAAGCATCGCCTTGACCAGGTCGGGCATGTGTCCCAACGTGATCACGACGTCAGTGAAGCGCTGCGCGGCGAGCTGACCGAGGACGATCTCCATGGTCGCCTTGTCGCCCAAAGGCAGCAGAGGCTTGGGGATCGTCATCGTGTACGGTCGCAAGCGCGTGCCGAGCCCCCCGGCGAGCAACACCGCCATCATCGGCGAACGCCCCTTCCTGCGTGCTCGAGGTCGGCTCGGAGCATATCGCCGGGTCGATGGCGCGCGTGGGTGAACGCGTCATTCCCGCCTGTGGGTGACCCCTGGCGCGCCGATCTTCGGCACGTCGTATTGAATCGCCCTTGACGCACCACGGCAAACAGTTGCGCGACGGCAGGAGGTGCACGTGAGCGGCGGACGGCGCGAGACCGGCACGGCGTACGCCCTGCTGGCCCCCAGCCTGTTCGGGATCACCGCGTTCCTCGTGCTGCCGATCCTCGTGGTGCTGTGGCTCAGCCTGAACCACTGGGACCTCATCTCGTCGGCGCAGTGGGTTGGTCTGCGGAACTGGCACGAGGTGCTCACCGACGCCGCGTTCGGCCGCTCGCTGGTGATCACCGCCGTCTTCGTGCTGCTGGTGATCCCGGTCGAGGTGGTGCTCGGGCTCTTCGCGGCCAGCCTGCTGACGCGCGGGTTGCCGGGCTCGCCGGCGTTCCGGGTGATCTACGTCCTGCCGTGGATCTGCGCGCCGCTGGTGCTCGGCGTCGTGTGGCGCTGGATCCTCGCTCCCACCGACGGCGCGCTGAACGCGCTCATCGGGCACCGGGTCGAGTGGCTCGCCGATCCCGCGCTCGCGCTGCCGTCGGTGGCCGCGGTGACGGTCTGGACCCAGGTCGGGTACGTCACCCTCTTCTTCGCCGCGGGCCTGCAGAACATCCCGGCCCATCTCATCGAGGCCGCGCGGATCGACGGCGCGGGCCCCTGGCAGACCTTCTGGCGGATCAAGCTGCCGCTCCTGCGCCCCACGATGTTCTTCGTGCTCGTCACCGGCGTCATCAGCAGCTTCCAGGTCTTCGACTCCATCTACGCGCTGACGCCGCAAGGCGGCCCCGAGGGCGTCACCGACGTCATCGCCGGGCGGATCTACTACCAGGCCTTCCAGTCGCGCAACATCGGGGAGGCCTCGGTGATGGCGCTGGTGCTCTTCACGGTGCTGGTGGTCATCACCGTCGGTCAGCAGCGCTGGTTCAGCCGGCGCACGACGTACGACCTGTCGACGTGAGCGGGCTCAGCCGGCGCACGCCGCACCGCAGCCGCCTCGGCGACGTCGGCGCGTACGTCGTCCTGCTCGCGGCGGCGGCGCTGACCCTCGGGCCGTTCCTGCTCAGCCTCATGACGGCGGTGAAGACGCCGCTGCAGTTCGCGTCCGAACCCGCGCTGTCGTTGCCGTCGCCGGTCACTGGCGAGAACTTCAGCGAGCTGTTCGGCGGCCGGTACGACTTCCTGTCGCCGGTCGTGGTGACGGCGCAGGTCGTCGTCGTCATCCTCGTCGGGCAGCTCCTGTTCTCGGTGCTCGCGGCGTTCGCGTTCGCGCGCCTGTCGTTCCCTGGCCGCGACGCGCTGTTCTGGGTGTATCTCGCGACGCTGATGGTGCCGCAGATCGTCACGATCATCCCGCTGTACGCGATGTTCGCGCAGATGGGGTTGCGCAACACGTTCTGGGCGCTGGTGCTGCCGCAGGTGTTCGGGTCGCCGTACGCGATCTTCCTGCTGCGCGAGTACTTCCGGGCCATCCCTGAGGACCTCGTGAGTGCGGCCCGGCTCGACGGGTGCAACACGCTGCAGGTGCTGCGGCACGTGATCGTGCCGGTGAGCCGGCCGATCCTGGCGACCCTCGCGATCATCACGATCGTCTCGCACTGGAACAACTTCCTGTGGCCGCTCGTGATCACCAGCGGGCCGAAGTGGCGCACGCTCACGCTCGCCACCGCCAACCTGCAGTCGCAGTACAACGGCCATTGGACGCTCGTCATGGCCGCCACGACGGTGGCCATCGTGCCGCTGCTCGTCCTGTTTCTGGCGTTTCAGCGCCATGTCGTCCGGTCGATCACGATCACCGGATTCAAATGAGAGGGAGCACATGAGAACCCGACTGACCGCTGTCGCGGCCACAGCCCTTCTGGCGCTGGGGGCTGCGGCCTGCTCGCCGTCATCGTCCGGCGGCGACGACACCAAGGACGCCGCCGGCAAGACGACCGTCACGGTGCGCCTGTGGGACGACCAGGTCGCCAAGGCGTACGAGGCGTCCTTCGCCGAGTTCACCAAGAAGAACCCCGACATCACGGTGAAGCTCAACCTGGTGCCCTACGCCGACTACTTCACCAAGCTGCCGCTCGACGTCTCCAGCGGCGACATCGACGACGTCTTCTGGCTCAACAGCTCGCCGTTCGGTGCGCTGGCCGACAGCGGCGCCCTGATGAACATCGACCAGGCGCTCCCCGACGAGAAGTCCGGCTGGGTGCAGGCGGCGGTCGAGCAGTACACCCGCAACGGCACCATGTGGGGCGTGCCGGCGCTCACCGACGGCCGGATCGTCCTCTACTACAACAAGGACCTCGTCTCGAAGGCCGGCGTCGACGTCTCGAACCTGACCTGGAAGCCCGACGACCCGTCGTCCGACACCTTCCTGAAGGCGGCGCAGAAGCTCACGAAGGACGACTCGGGCAAGACCGCCGACCAGCCGGGCTTCAACCCCAAGAAGCTGGCGCAGTACGGCTTCAACGCGGCCAACGACCTGCAGGGCATCTACTACAACTTCATCGGGTCCAACGGCGGCCGGTTCCAGGCGGACGACGGCACCTTCACCTTCGCTGAGCCGAAGAGCGCCGAGGCGATCCAGTACCTGGTCGACCTGATCAACAAGTACCACGTCGCCCCGCCGGCGTCGGACACGAACGACAACGGCGACTTCAGCCGCGACAAGTTCATCCAGGGCAAGATGGGGATGTTCGAGTCGGGTACCTACAACCTGAAGAACGTCAACGACGGCGCCAAGTTCGACTGGGGCGTCGCGCCGATTCCCGCCGGCCCGGCCGGTCGGGTGAGCGTCGTCAACAGCGTCATCGCCGCGGGCTACGCCAAGACGCCGCACAAGGACGCCACCATCAAGGTGCTGAAGTGGCTCGGTTCGCCCGAGGGCGCGTCGTACGTCGGCAAGTCCGGTGCCGCGCTGCCCGCCGTCACCGGCGCGCAGCAGGCGTATTACGACTTCTGGAAGAGCGCGAACGTCGACATGTCGCAGTTCGGCGAGGCCGGGGGCACCAAGACCATCCCGGCGCCGTTCGGTCCGAAGTTCGGTGACGGCGCCAACGCCTACTCGCCGATCTTCAAGGACATCTTCGCCGGCCGCACGCCGGTGCAGAGCGGGCTGCAGAAGGCGCAGCAGGCCGCCAACGCCGCGATCAAGTAACCCCCACCCACCCCGCCCGAGATGGGCGCGGGGGCACCCTGCTCCACTCCTAGTGGAGCAGGGTGCCCCAGTCGCCATCTCGCGGTGGAGTGATCCTCCCCAGTCCATGCCCTGGCGTGCATGATCACGGGCGAGGGGATGCGCTGGCGTGCATGATCACGGGCGCGGCCGTGCGCTGGCGTGCATGATCACGGGCGGACGGCGGCCCGCGGGGTCAGCGCAGCAGGCTGGCGAGCTGCGGGTGAGCGGCCACGTAGCCCGCGAGCAGCTGGCGCGCCACGGCCGCCGAGTCGACCAACGGGTGCACGGTGAGCGCGAGCAGGGCGGCGTCGCGCGACCCCGTCGTCGCCGCCTCCACCACCGCGTCCTCGACGGCGCGCAGCGAGCTCACCAGCCCCAGCTGGTGAGCGTCGAACGGCGCCGCCGAGTGCGGCCGCGCCCCGCGGCCGTCGACCACCGCCGGCACCTCGACGATCGCGTCGGCAGGCAGCTGATCGAGCGCAGAACCGTTGCGCACGTTGAGGATCAGCTCCGCCGGCTCGTCGGCCAGCACCGCGCGCATCACCGCGAGCGCCACCTGCTCGTACCCACCGCCCGCGAGGTCGGCCTCGTCGCGGGCCTCGTCAGCGGAGCGCGACTCGGCGAGGTACCCCTCCTCGCGCTCGCGCCGGGCGGCCTCCCACAGGTCCGCGGCCTGCTCCGGTGACCCGGCGAGCCGCGGGTACAGCCCGCCCTGCTGGTCGCGCAGCGACTCACCGCGCGTGCGGTCGGCCGCCTGGATGGCGGCGACCGCCTCTCGCTCGAAGTAGTAGTAGTAGAGGTACTCGTTGGGCACGCATCCCAGCAGCCGGAGCAGCTCGCCGCCGAAGAGGCGCCCCTCCTCGAACGAACCCAGCGCCGCGTCGTCGGCCAGCAGCGCCGGCAGGTGGTCGACGCCGTCCACGCGCAGCGCCCGCAGCCAGCCGAGGTGGTTGAGGCCGGCGTAGTCGGCTTGCACGGCAGCGGGATGCAGACCGGTGGCGAGCGCAGCGCGTCGCACGAGCCCGGACGGCGAGTCGCAGATCCCGATCACCCGATCACCCAGCACCTGCTGCATCGCGCGCGTCACCATGCCGGCCGGGTTGGTGAAGTTCACCACCCACGCCTCGGGGGACAGCTCGGCGAGCCGGCGCGCGACGTCCACCGCCACGGGGATGCTGCGCAGCGCGAAGGCCACGCCGCCGGGGCCGGTGGTCTCCTGCCCGAGCACGCCGAGAGACAGCGCTACGCGCTCGTCGGCCACGCGCCCGGCGGCTCCGCCCACGCGGATGGCCGAGAAGACGACGTCGGCGCCCGAGAGAGCGGCGTCGAGCGTCGTCTCGACGCGAACGGATGGCCCACCGCCTCCTAGCCCGGCGATCACGTTGCCGATCGCCCTGAGTCGCAGGGGTTCGGAGTCGTAGAGGACGACCTCGTCGATGAGATCGCTCACGCCCGGCCGCTGAAGAGCTCGCACGACGAGCGGGACGCGGAAGCCGCCACCACCTAGGATCGTCAGACGCACGAGTCGCATCCTCCCGCGCCGGGCCATCGCGCGCAGCAGGGACCGTCGAGCAGCCTGACCGACAGGACGGAGGCGCAGCCATCGCACGCCACGAGAACGACCACCACCCGACCGGTGAGCACCTGACTCGCAGCCGCTTCGACCCGCTCGCCGCGACCCGCCCGCAGGACGTCGACTTCGACCTGCTGCTGGCCGGCACCGTCTTCTTCGACCTGGTGTTCACCGGGCTGCCCGAGCGCCCGGCTACGGGCACCGAGGTGTGGGCCGAGGGCATGGGATCGTGCCCCGGCGGTGTCGCGAACGTCGCGATCGCCGCGAGCCGCTTGGGGTTGCGCACCTCGCTCGCGGCGGCGTTCGGCGACGATTCCTACGGCGAGTTCAACTGGACGACGCTGAGCGAGCAGGAGGGTGTCGACCTGTCGCGCGCCAAGCGCTACGACGGCTGGCACTCGCCGGTGACGGTGTCGATGTCGGTCGACCTCGATCGCTCCATGGTGTCGCACGGGCACCCCGCGCCGGAGGACGCCAGCACGATGATCGGTGACCCGCCGCGCGCCCAGGCGACGCTGGTCGACCTGCGCCCCGAGCTCGAGCCGTGGGTCGCGAAGGCTGCCGGTGCCGGCACGTTGCTGTTCGCCGACACCGGTTGGGACCCCAGCGGTGAGTGGTCGGAGCAGATGCTGTCGCAGCTCGAGCACTTCCACGCGTTCTTGCCCAACAGCGTCGAGGCCATGGCCTACACGCGCACGGACGACCCGTGGGCCGCGTTGTACGCGCTCGCCGACCGCGTCCCGATCGCCGTCGTCACCGCGGGGGCTCATGGCGCGCTCGCGGTCGACTCGGTGAGCGGCGAGGAGGAGTGGGTGCCGGCGCTGCCCGTGACGCCGCTCGACCCCACGGGTGCGGGTGACGTCTTCGCGGCCGCGTTCGTCACCGGCACGCTCGCCGGCTGGCCGCTCGCCGACCGGCTCGGCTTCGCCAACCTCTCTGCGGCACTAGCGGTTCAGCAGTTCGGTGGCTCGCTCGCCGCGCCCGGCTGGGGCGACATCGCCGACTGGTGGCACGCCACCGAGGAGCGCGCGTCCGGTGCGCGGTCGCAGTGGCTGCGCCGCTACGGGTTCCTGCGCGACATCGTCCAGGGCGTGCCGCAGGAGGCCGTGCGCCGGGCCACCGCCACCATCGGCCGCCAGTCGGACGCCCACCGGTCGGGCGGGAAGGCCCGAAACCGCACGCGACACGCCAACACCGCAGGTCAGAGCGGTGCGTTTGGCGTGTCGTGACGTTCTCGTTATGGTCGTTGGCTGTTGGCCGTGGTCGGGGAAGACCTCGGGCAGCGCGCACGTCGGGGGCAGGTCCTGATCATGGGCCCTGCCCTTCGTCGTTGAGGGCCCGGAGAGCGAAATGCCGTGGCCCGCAACGCCGAGTGCGCGTGACCGGGACCGTGCGCGGGTGCTACGACGTCTGGACCGCTGTGATCTCACGCACCACTCGACTCATCGTCCAAGGACTGGCGCTGACCGGCCTGGTGGCCGGCACCGTCGCCTTCACCAGCTTCGACAAGAGCGTTGACCTCGTGGTCGACGGCCAGCACCGCTCGGTGCACGCCTTCGGCTCCACGGTGGGCGACGTCCTGCGCAGCGAGGGGATCACCGTTGACGGGCACGACATCGTGTCGCCGTCGCCCTCGACGAAGGTGTCGGACGGTTCGGACGTCGTGGTGCGTTACGGCCGCAAGCTGATCGTCACGATCGACGGTCACCAGCGAGAGTTCTGGACGACGGCTCTGAGCGTCGACGACGCGCTGACCCAGCTCGGGCTGCGCGCCGACTCCGCGCGCCTGTCGGTGTCGCGTTCGCTGCCGCTCGGCCGCCAGGGCCTGTCGATGGACCTCGACACCCGCAAGGCCGTGACCCTCGTCGTCGGTGGCAAGAAGTCGGCGCGGGTCACGTACGCGGCCACGGTGGGCGACCTGCTCGAGGAGGTCGGCGTCGAGCCGGGCGCGAAGGACCGCCTCTCGGCCCCGCTCACCAAGCCGCTCACCGACGGCGCCTCGATCCGCCTCGACCGCGTCGTGCAGAAGCAGGAGCAGGCGACGCGCACCGTGGCCTTCAAGACCCGGTCGACGAAGTCGAGCTCGCTCGACAAGGGGACGACGAAGGTCACCACCAAGGGCAAGCCCGGCACCGCGAAGGTGACCTACCTCGTCACGTACGTGAACGGCAAGGCCACCGCGCGCAAGGAGCTCACGACCGTCGTCGTCACCGAGCCGGTGACGCAGGTGCAGAAGGTCGGCACTCGGGCGCCGTCCACGGCGTCGGTCCCCGCCAGCTCCGGCGGCCTCAACTGGGCGGCGCTGGCCAAGTGCGAGTCCGGTGGCAACCCTCGGGCGGTGAACCCGGCCGGCTACTACGGGCTCTACCAGTTCTCGCTCGCCACCTGGCACCGCGTCGGCGGCTCGGGCAACCCGATCGACGCCTCGCCGTCCGAGCAGACCATGCGCGCCAAGATGCTCTACGCGCGCGGCGGCGCCTCGCAGTGGGGCTGCGGCTCGCACCTGTTCGACTGACGTCGCGCTGACCGCGCCAGGCGGCTCAGGACGGCGGGACGACCCCTGCATCACGCGCCACCACGACGGCGTGGGCGCGGTCGCGCAGCGCGAGCTTGGCGAAGACGTGCCGCACGTGCGTCTTCACCGTGGCCATGCTGATGACGAGCTCGGCGGCGATCTCGGCGTTCGAGCGCCCCGCCCCGATGAGGGCGAGGATCTCGCGCTCGCGCTCGCTGAGGTCGTCGAAGCCGGGCGGCCGGCGAGGCGGCAGCGGCGGGCTGGCGGAGAAGTGCGTCATCAGCCGAGCCAGCACCGCCGGGGCGATCACCGGCTCACCGGCGGCGGCCCGGCGCACGGCGTCGACGAGGCCGTCGGACGTGACGTCCTTGAGCAGGAAGCCGACGGCGCCCGCCCGCAGCGCGTCGGCGACGTGCTGGTCGGCGTCGAAGGTCGTCAGCGCCAGCACCTTGGCGCTGCTCGTCGCGGTGATGCGCCGGGTGGCCTCGACCCCATCGAGCACGGGCATGCGCAGGTCCATCAGGATGACGTCGGGCGCCAGGTCGGCGGCGGCGTCGACCGCTGCTGCACCGTCGGACGCCTCACCCACCACCTCGACACCCGCGAGCTCGAGGATCAGCCTCAGGCCGTGGCGCACCATCTCTTGGTCGTCGACGAGCAGCACCCGCGTCATGCGGCACCGCCGGCGGGGATCGTCACGCTGACGGCGAAGCGGCCGGCGTCGTGGCTGACGTCGAACGTGCCACCGAGCAGCTCGGCGCGGTGCCTGATGCCGGTGAGCCCACGGCCGGCCACGGGCGGTCGGCTGTGTCGCGCGGCGTTGACGGCCGTCAGGCTCACGCGGTCGGGCTGCCAGCGGACGTCCAGCTGCACGGGTTGGCCCGGTGCGTGGCGTCCGGCGTTGGTGAGGCACTCGCGCACGATCCGGCTCACCGCCATCGACACCGGAGCGTGCTCGGACGCCGGGGTGCCGCTCACGGACAACGAGTTCGCGATGCCGGCGGCGCGCGCCCGCTCGGCGACGTCGGCGATCGACTCGGCGCCGGGGCCGACGTCCTCGCCGTCCGGCGCCAGCAGCTGAAGCACCTCGCGGATCTCGCCGAGGGTGCGGTGCGCCGTCGCACGGATCGCCTCGACCGGATCGACCGCCCGGTCGGGCGAGACGCGCAGTGCGGAGGCGGCGGCCTCGGCTTGGATCGCGATCAGCGTGAGCTCGTGGCCGACGACGTCGTGCAGCTCCTGGGCGATGCGCGCCCGCTCGGCGCCGACGGCGGCCGCCTCTGCGCGGGACCGCTCGGCGGCGAGCTCCTCGGTGAGCTCGACGAGTGCGAGGTTCTGCCGACGCTGGTGGCGCATCAGGCGCCCGGCCAGCGCCGGCGCAGCCACGACGAGTACCGCGCCGATGGCGGCCACGGGCACCTCGGGTCCGAGCAAGGTGCCGATCACGGAGGCCGCCGACGCCACGGTGACGGTGGCAGCGAAGGCCCGGCTGGACTCCACGCGCTCACCCAGAGCGAAGAACTGCAGCACGACGACGACGAAGCCGAGCACCGGGTAGCCGACGAGGGGCACGAGCCAGAAGGCCGCCGACACCAGGGCTGCCGGCACCGGCAGCGTGCGGCGCCAAGCCAGCGGCAGCGTCGAGCCGACGACGTAGAGGACGCCGACGGCGGGCTCGGCGAGCGGCGCGACCCCCTGCTGCACGAGCCCGAGCACGGTGAACACCACGGCCAGCGCCGCGTCGAGCCGCGTCGTGCGCAGGCGTCGCAGAAGATCCACGCGCCGAGGGTAGGTCGGCGGTGTTGCCGGACGCATCATCCTGCGGGCTGAGCGGCGGCGCCGCCAGGGGCTGAGCGCAAGACCGTCCCGGCGGTCGATGTGGCGGCGGCCCGCACGCTCCTACCTTCGGTGACCGGCTCGCCGAGCCGTCGGGCCTCGAACCTGGAGGCCATCCTCAGCAACCCGAAGGAACGCAGTCATGTCTCTGGTCGCACCTCTCGACCGAACCACCACCTCCGGCGCTACCGCCGCTCGATCCATCGAACGCCTCAGCGCCCGCTTCGGTGTAGCGTTCACCGTCTGCCAGCTCAGCGTCATGGTGCTCATGGCGACTCTCGTCCTGCCGAACGGCGGCTCCCCGAGCGACCCGCCTCTCGAGCGCGGCACCCACGTGCTGGATGCCGCCACCGCCTACCGGCTGGGCAACTACGCCTTCATGGTGGCCGGCACGCTGCTGCTCGGCTTCCTCGGCGTCGTCCACCATCGGCTGAGACGGGCCGACACCACGGGCTCCTTGTCGGCAGTGGCCGTGGCCTCGGGCACCCTGCTCGCCCTCGTCTGGCCGTTCGCCGGCGTGCTGCACGACGTCGCCCTGGACGCCGCCAGCGCCGGCTCCGACGTCCGCATCCTCGCCGGCTGGGACTCCGTGGCGCCGTACGCGCTCGCGTTCTCGGTGCTGCCGCGGCTGTTCTTCGTCGGCGCCATCGTGCTGGGCCTGCGCCGGACGGGGACGTCGCCTTGGCTGCAGCGCACCGGACTGGTGCTTCTGCCCGTGAGTCTCGTGGGCAGCGCGACGGTCGTCGTCGGCGAGCTCTTCCCCCTGCTCGCCCTCACGACCCTCGGCTACGAGGTCTGGGTGGGCGCCGTGGCCTGGCGCTGGCTGCGCGACACCCCCCACTGACCCCCACCCCACCCCCACCCCGACCCGTGCGTGCACTTCGGACCCGAAGTGCACGCACNGAGTGGCGGCGTGACGAACGCCGACGGCCTCCTGGGCGGCTCCGACGTCCGCGCCCTGGCCGACGCGCTCGGCCTGCGCCCGACCAAGCAGCGCGGGCAGAACTTCGTCATCGACGCGAACACGGTGCGCCGCATCGTGCGAGCCGCTGACGTCGGCTCCGACGACGTCGTGGTCGAGGTCGGCCCCGGGCTCGGCTCGCTCACGCTGGCCCTGCTCGACGTCGTGCAGCGCGTCGTCGCCATCGAGGTCGACCCCCTGCTGGCGCAGGCGTTGCCGGCCACGGTGCAGGCCCGGCGGCCGGACGTAGCCGACCACCTCGAGGTCGTCGCCGCCGACGCGTTGCACGTCGACGAGGTGCCCGGGCCGCCGCCCACCGCGCTGGTGGCCAACCTGCCCTACAACGTCTCGGTACCCGTGCTGCTGCACCTGCTCGAGCGGCTGCCGTCGCTGCGCTCGGGGCTGGTCATGGTGCAGGCCGAGGTGGCCGAGCGCCTCGCGGCGCCTCCGGGCTCGAAGGCCTACGGCGTGCCGAGCGTCAAGGCCGCCTGGTACGCCGACGTCACCCGCGCGGGCAACGTCGGCCGCGCGGTGTTCTGGCCCGTGCCGAACGTCGACAGCGGGCTCGTGCGCCTCGTGCGCCGTCCCGAGCCGCAGAGTCAGGTGGGCCGGGCCGCGGTGTTCGCCGCCGTCGACGCCGCGTTCGCCCAGCGGCGCAAGACGTTGCGGGCGGCGCTCGCCGGCTGGGCGGGGTCGGCGCAGGCCGCGGAGGACGCCCTGCGGGCCGCCGGGATCGACCCCCGCACGCGCGGTGAGCAGCTCGGCGTGGCCGAGTTCGTCGCGCTCGCCGATGCGCGGGCGGCGCTGGCTCTCACCTAGGGTGGCTCCATGGCAGCCGACCGCACCTCCAGCGTGAGCGTGCGCGTGCCCGCCAAGATCAACCTCGACCTGTCGGTGGGAGGCGTTGCGCCCGACGGCTTCCACCCGCTGGCCACGGTCTTCCACGCCGTCAGCCTCTTCGACGACCTCACCGTCACGCCGGCGGCTGAGGGCATCACGCTCGAGGTCACGGGTGACCACGTCGAGGGCGTGCCCACCGACCGCACGAACCTCGCCGTGCGCGCGGCCCGACTCGTGGCCCGCCGCGCCGGCGTGGAGCGAGGGGCGCACCTCAAGCTGCACAAGGGGATCCCGGTGGCCGGCGGCATGGCCGGCGGGTCGGCGGACGCCGCCGCCGCGCTGGTGGCGTGCGACGCCGCGTGGAACGCATCGCTCGACCGCGCCGAGCTGCTCGAGCTCGCGGCCGAGCTTGGCTCCGACGTCGCCTTCGCGCTCGTCGGCGGCACCGCCATCGGCTCGGGCCGCGGCGAGCAGATCACGCCCGCGCTCGCCCGCGGCCAGTACCACTGGGTGCTGGCGCTCAGCGACGACGGCCTGTCGACGCCTGCGGTGTACGCGGAGTTCGACCGCCTCAGCGCAGGACGCGTGCTGCCCGAGCCCCGGGTCAGCGACGAGGTGATGCAGGCCCTGCGCAGCGGCGACAGCACGGCCCTGGGCCAGGCGCTTCGCAACGACCTGCAACCCGCCGCGTGCTCGCTGCGGCCGGACCTCGGCGACGTGCTCGACGTCGGGCTCGAGTACGGCGCGCTCGGCGGCGTCGTCAGCGGCTCCGGGCCCACCATCGCGTTCCTCGTGCGTGACCACGAGCACGCGCTCGACCTGTCGGTGGCGCTCACGGCTTCAGGGGCGTGCGAGACCGTGAAGCGCGCCCACGGGCCCGTGCACGGCGCCCGCATCGGCGACCTGCCGCGGCTGGGCTGACGTGGCCGTCAACCTGGTCAACCTCGAACGCGTCCGGCTGGCCTTCGGCACCCGGGTGCTGCTCGACGACGTCTCGCTCGGCATCGCCGCTGGTGAGCGCATCGGCGTGGTCGGGCGCAACGGCGGCGGCAAGAGCACGCTGCTGCGCGTGCTGGCCGCGCGCCAGGACGTCGACGACGGCCGCGTCACCCACACGGGCGGCCTGCGCGTCGCGGTGCTCGGCCAGGACGACGAGCTCGACCCGGCCTCCACCGTGCGCGCTGCGGTGGTGGGCGAGCGCGACGACCACGAGTGGGCGGGCGACGCGCGGATCCGCGACGTGGTCTCCGGCCTGCTCGGCGGACTGGACGCGGCCGGCGTGGGTGGGCTCGACGCCGTCGTCGGCCCCATGTCGGGTGGTGAGCGGCGCCGCATCGCCCTGGCCCGCCACCTCGTCGACGACCCCGACCTGCTGCTGCTCGACGAGCCGACCAACCACCTGGACGTCGAGGGTGTCGACTGGCTGGCCCGTCACCTCGCGGGCCGACGGCCGTCGTCCGCGTTCGTCGCGATCACCCACGACCGGTGGTTCCTCGACGCCGTCGCCACCGCGACGTGGGAGGTGCACGACGGCGCGGTCGACGCCTACGACGGCGGCTACGCGGCGTACGTGCTGGCCCGGGCCGAGCGCAACCGCCTCGCCAGCACCACCGAGGAGCGCCGGCAGAACCTGCTGCGCAAGGAGCTCGCGTGGCTGCGGCGCGGCCCGCCCGCGCGCACGAGCAAGCCGCGCTTTCGGATCGACGCGGCCAACGCGCTCATCGCCGACGTGCCACCGGCCCGTGACGACGTCGAGCTGATGCGCTTCGCCACCACGCGCCTGGGCAAGGACGTCATCGACCTCGAGGGCATCACGGTGCGCCTCGGCGACCGCACCTTGCTCGACGACGTCACCTGGCTGCTCGGGCCGGGCGACCGCATCGGCCTGGTGGGCGTCAACGGCTCCGGCAAGTCGACGCTGCTGCGCGTGCTGAGCGGCGAGATCGCTCCGGCGTCCGGGCGGGTCAAGCGCGGCAAGACCGTGCGCCTGGCCTTCCTGACGCAGGAGGTGCGTGAGCTCGACGCGCTGGCCGACCGCAAGGTGGTGCAGGCGGTGGCGGACGTCCGGGAGGTCACGCGGCTCGGCGACCGCGAGGTGACGGCCTCGCAGCTCGCCGAGCGGCTCGGCTTCACCGGGCAGCGTCAGCAGTCGCTGGTGAAGGAGCTGTCGGGCGGTGAGCGGCGGCGCCTGCAGCTGCTGCGGCTGCTCATGGACGAGCCCAACGTGCTGCTGCTCGACGAGCCCACCAACGACCTCGACGTCGACACGCTCACCGCGCTCGAGGACCTGCTCGACGGCTGGGCCGGAACGCTCGTCGTGGTGTCGCACGACCGGTACGCGTTGGAGCGCATGTGCTCTCGCCAGCTCGCGCTGCTCGGCGACGGGCGGCTGCGCGACCTCCCCGGAGGCGTCGACGAGTACCTCGCGCTGCGGCACGCGCTGGAGGCCGGCGCGCCGGGCACGCCGCCGGCCGGCGCGGGGACGGCGGCCACGGGTCCGAGCGCCGAGGAGCAGCGCCAGGCCCGCAAGGAGATGGCGCGCCTGGAGCGGCAGGTCGAGCGGCTCGAGCGCCAGATCGCCGCGCTCCACGCCGAGATGGCCGAGAAGGCCACCGACCACCAGGCGGTCGCGGCGCTGGACGAGCGGCTGCGGGCCGTGCAGGCTGAGCGCGACGAGACCGAGACGCTGTGGATGGCGGCGGCGGACACCGCCGGCTGAACGCGCGACCAGGGGGACACGTGACGGTGCGCAAGGGGCTCGCGCTCGCGGTGGTGGTGGTGGCGCCCGTGCTCGCGGGGTGCACGCAGACGTCGCAGAGCCCGAGCGCTGACCGGCCCGCCTGGCCCCAGGTCGGGGAGTTCTTCGACGCTCACGGGCCGGTGGCGCTGCCGACCCGGCTTCCGCAGGGGCTGGCCGAGGCTCAGCCCGTGACGCTCGACGGGCAGCCGGCTGTCACCTTCGCCGTTCCAGACGAGCCGCTGGTCACCGTCTGCAGCGGCGACCTGCCGCGATGTCGCAGCGCGCTCGGCACGAGCCGCGAGGTGCGCAGCGGACGGGCGGACGGACTCGCGTTCGTGGTCGCCCTCGGCGGTCGCGAGGATCCAGGAGCCGAGCCCACGCTCAGCGCTGCGGGACGCTCGTTCTGGGCCGACGTGGCGCTGACCACGTCGAGGCCGAGCTGGGCTCGCGCCGTCGACGATCACTGAGCCCTGCATCGCGCCGGACGGCGTGCGGCTACGCTGCGGAGCCGTGACCGGGATCGAAGCTGCAGCGCCCCACGTGCAGGTGGACGTCGAGTGGGGGGTCTCGGGAGCCCGCAGCCTCACCGAGGGGCCCGACGCCGCGGACGTCGTCGTGGTCGTCGACGTGCTGTCGTTCTCGACCTCAGTGACCATCGCGTGCGAGCGCGGCGCCCGCGTGTGGCCGCACCCCGGCGGCGAAGCCGCTCACCAGCTCGCGCGCTCGCTGGAGGCGGTGCTGGCCGGCACCCGGTCGCACACCGCTGGGCCGTCGCTGTCGCCGGCGTCGCTGCTCGACCTGCCCGAGGGCGTGCGCCTGGTGCTGCCCTCGCCCAACGGCTCGTCGATCTCGCACGTGCTCATGGGCTCGCGCGCCACGGTGCTCATCGGGTGCCTGCGCAACGCCGACGCCGTGGCCAAGCGCGTGGCGTCCGAGGTCGAGGCCCGCACCGATCGTGGCACGCCGGACGCGCCGCTGCGGGTGGCCCTCATCCCGGCGGGGGAGCGCTGGGGTGACGGCTCGCTGCGCGTCGCCTACGAGGACCACGTGGGCGCTGGCGCCGTGGTCGCCCGGCTCGCTCAGGTGCTGGGTGCCGTGCGCCTGTCGCCGGAGGCGTTGGTGGCTGCGCGCGCGTTCGAGCAGCTCGCCGACCTGCGGGCCACGCCGTCGGGGCGCGAGCTGGTCGAGCGGGGCTTCGCCGACGACGTCGCGCTCGCCGAGCAGGTCGATGCGTCGTCCGTCGTCCCCGTGCTGCGCGACGGCTCCTTCACCGCCTGAGCGCCGCCCCGCCGCCCGCCCGTTGATCACGTTCAGTGGGTGACACTCCGCTTGCCGAGGGTTGCACCCCTCGACAACCGGTAGGAACCCTCGACCGGCACCGGTCAGGAGCGGGCGTCGAAGGGCGACACGAGCTCGCGCAGCAGGGCGGCGAGGTGCGCGCGGTCGGCACCGGTGAGTGACGCGAGCAGGTCGCGCTCGCGGTCGAGCAGGCCCGCGAAGGCGTCGTCGACGCGCCGGCGCCCCGCCTCGGTGAGCCGCACGATCACGCCGCGCCGGTCGCGGGGGTCGGGTAGCCGCTGCACCAGCCCGCGGGCGGTCAGCCGGTCGACCCGGTTGGTCATCGTCCCGCTCGTCACCAGGGTCTGGGTCACCAGCTGGCCGGGTGACAGCTCGTACGGCGCCCCGGCCCGTCGCAACGCCGACAGGACGTCGAACTCCCAGCTCTCGAGGTCGTGCTCGGTGAACGCGGCGCTGCGGGCGCGGTCGAGGTGGCGGGCCAGCCGGGACACCCGCGAGAGCACCTCCAGCGGCGCGACGTCGAGGTCCGGGCGCTCGCGCTGCCAGGCGGCGACGATGCGGTCGACCTCGTCCGGTGGCGTGCTCACGGTGTGAGTCTAGGCCGTCAAGCATCTTGACATCGAGAGAATCGCCAGGAAAGTCTCTTGACGTCAAGATATCTCGCTGTCAGGCTGACCGCGTCGCCGTCAGGTTTCTCGGGAGGACGCATGGTCAGCTGGGACCCCGCCGCCTACGCCCGTTTCGCCGCCGAGCGCAGCCGGCCCTTCGACGACCTGGTGCGACGCATCGGCGCCTCGCGCCCCGGCAGGGTCGTCGATCTCGGCTGCGGCGCCGGCGACCTCACGGCGTCGCTCGCCCGCCGCTGGCCGGCCGCGCAGGTGGTGGGCGTCGACTCCTCGCCGACGATGCTGCAGAAGGCGGCGGGTGAAGCGGACGCGCCCGACCTCGACGGCCGCCTGAGCTTCGTCGAGGCCGACCTCGCCGACTGGACGCCGGACGCCGCGGTCGACGTCATCGTCACCAACGCCGCGCTCCAGTGGGTGCCGCAGCACCTCGACCTTCTCTCGCGGTGGGTCGACGCACTCGCACCGGGTGGCTGGCTCGCCCTGCAGGTGCCGGGGAACTTCGCCGCGCCGTCCCATGCCCTGATGCGCGAGGTCGCCGCCGAGCCGCCGTTCGAGCAGCGCCTGGCCGGTGTGCTGCGTGGCCCGGAGTCGGTGGCGCAGCCCAGCGCGTACGCGACGCTGCTCGCCGACCTCGGCTGCGTCGTGGACGCCTGGGAGACGACGTACGTGCAGGTGCTCGACCCCGAGGGCCAGCTCGGCGACGACGCCGTGCTGGCCTGGGTATCAGGTACCGGCCTGCGTCCGGTGCTCGACGCCCTCGCCGACGAGCCCGAGCTGCGCGGGCGGTTCGTCGACGCCTACTCCGGGCGGCTGAGAGCCGCCTACCCCCGTCAGCCGTGGGGCACGCTGCTGCCGTTCCGCCGCGTGTTCTGCGTGGCCCACTTACCAGAGGAGGTGGCGGCATGAGCGTGCCGCTCGTGATCGGTCTGCACCACGTCCAGGTTTCTTGCCCCGCAGGCAGCGAGGACGCCCTGCGCGGCTTCTACCGCGACGTCCTCGGCATGAGCGAGGTGCCGAAGCCGCCGGTGCTCGCCGCGCGCGGCGGCGTGTGGTTCCGCTCGGGTGGCTGCGAGATCCACTGCGGCGTCGAGGACGGCTTCACGCCGGCCCGCAAGGCGCACCCCGGCATCGCCGTGTCGGACGTCGACGCGCTGGCCCAGCGGGTGGCGGACGCCGGACTGCCCGTCCGGTGGGACGACGCCCTCCCCGGCGTCCGGCGCTTTCACACCGAGGACCCGGTCGGCAACCGGATCGAGCTGCAGCAGGCGGCCGGCTGACCCACTGGTGAGGCCTTCCCGACCTTTCTCACCCGCAGAAGCGTCGCCAACGCGTCACAAGTGCCGGGGGGGGGGGGNCAGGCCGTTCCAGGCCAGGTTGACGACGTGCGCCGCCACCTCGTCACGCTTCGGCTTGCGCGCGTCGAGCCACCACTGCCCGGTGAGGGCGATCATGCCGACGAGCATCTGGGCGTACATCGGCGCGGTCTTGGGGTCCAGGCCGCTGCGCTTGAACTCGGCGGCCAGCAGGTGCTCGACCTGGCTGGCGACGTCGCTGATCAGGCTCGAGAACGTGCCCGTGGCCTGGGCGACGGGGGAGTCGCGCACGAGGATCCGGAAGCCGTCGGTGGAGCTCTCGATGTAGCCGAGCAGCCCCAGCGCGGCCTGCTCCACCAGCGCCCGCGCGCTGCCGCGGGTGCTCAGCGCGCCGGTGATCTCGTCGAGCAGGTAGCGGATCTCGCGGTCGACGACGACGGCGTAGAGCCCCTCCTTGCCACCGAAGTGCTCGTAGACCACGGGCTTGGACACCTGCGCGCGCGCGGCGATCTCCTCGACGCTGGTGCCCTCGAAGCCCTTCTCGGCGAACAGCTTGCGGCCGACGTCCAGCAGCTGCTCGCGCCGTTGCGGGCCGGTCATGCGGGCCCGTGCGCCGCGAGCGCCCTTGGCGGCCCGGCCGGCGCTCGCCCCACCGCCCACGGCCGCGGACGAGCGCGGCAGGGGCTCGGTCGCGGAGGGCTCGGCGGACGGGGTCATGGCCACCATCATGCCTCCCGCTGGCAGACTGGGGCCGTCGCGCCTGCCCGGGGCGTGGCGATCCGCCCTGGTGTAACGGCAGCACGCGGGCCTTTGGAGCCTTGCAGTCCACGTTCGAATCGTGGGGGCGGAGCTTGGCGGTTCCGAGCCGGGTAGCATGCCCGGGTGCCAGATCATCGCCCGGCCGCCGTCGTCGTCCTCGCGGCAGGCGAGGGCACCCGGATGAAGTCAGACCTCCCGAAGGTGCTCCACACCATCGGCGGGCGCTCGCTCCTCGGCCACGCCGTCGCCGCCGCCGAGGGGCTGCAGCCGGCCCACCTCGCCGTCGTGGTCGGTCACCAGCGCGAGCGGGTCGGCGAGCACGTCGCGCAGATCGCCCCCGAGGCCGTCGTCGCGCACCAGGACGACGTGCCCGGCACCGGGCGCGCCGTCCAGTGCGGCCTGCTGGCCCTGCCCGAGCTCAGCGGCACCGTGGTCGTGACGTACGGCGACGTCCCGCTCCTCAGCACCGACACCTTGCAGCGGCTGGTCGACGAGCACGAGGAGTCCGCCAGCGCCGTCACCGTGCTCACCGCCCACGTCGACGACCCCGCCGGCTACGGCCGCGTGATCCGCGACGCCGACGGGCAGGTGGCCCGGATCGTCGAGCAGAAGGACGCCGACGAGTCCGAGCGGGCCGTGCGCGAGATCAACTCGGGCATCTACGCCTTCGACGCCGGCGTGCTGCGCGAGGCGCTCGGGCAGGTGACCACCGACAACGCCCAGGGAGAGATGTACCTCACCGACGTGCTGGCCATCGCGCGCGCGGCCGGGCGGCGGGTCAGCGCCCTGCCGCTCGACGACGTGTGGCAGACCGAGGGCGTCAACGACCGCGTCCAGCTCGCCCGGATGGGCGCCGAGCTGAACCGCCGGGTGCTCGAACGCTGGATGCGCGCCGGCGTCACGGTGGTCGACCCGGCCAGCACGTGGGTCGACGTCCAGGCCACGCTCGGACGCGACGTCACGCTGCTGCCCGGCACCCAGCTGCACGGCAGCACGCGGGTCGCGGACGGCGCCACCGTCGGTCCCGACACCACGCTCACCGACGTCGTCGTCGGCGAGGGTGCGAGCGTCGTCCGCACGCACGGCAGTGAGGCGCAGGTCGGCGCCGGCGCCAGCGTCGGGCCGTTCGCCTACCTGCGCCCCGGCACTCGACTCGGCGAGCGAGGCAAGATCGGCACGTTCGTCGAGACCAAGAACGCCGACATCGGCGCCGGCTCGAAAGTGCCCCACCTGTCGTACGTCGGCGACGCCACCATCGGCGAGAGCACCAACATCGGCGCCGCCTCGGTCTTCGTGAACTACGACGGCGTCACGAAGTCGCGCACCACGATCGGCAGCCACTGCCGCACCGGTTCGGACAACATGTTCGTCGCGCCCGTGACCGTGGGCGATGGCGCGTACTCCGGTGCCGGCACGGTCGTGCGCAAGGACATCCCTCCAGGTGCGCTCGCGATCAACGTCGCGCCGCAGCGCAACATCGAAGAGTGGACGCTCACTAAGCGGCCGGGAACGCCTGCGGCCGAGGCGGCTGCCCGCGCCCTGGGCCGATCGGCACCCGGTACCGACCCCACCACCGAAGGGAACGCCTCGGCATGACCGGCATCACGACCACGGGCGAGAAGCGGCTCGTCCTGATCAGCGGCCGGGGCTACCCCGAGCTGGCCGAGGAGGTCGCGCACGAGCTGGGGGTCGAGCTCGTCGACACCACCGCCTACGACTTCGCCAACGGCGAGATCTACGTGCGGTTCCGCGAGAGCCTGCGCGGGTGCGACGCGTTCGTGATCCAGAGCCACACGGCGCCGATCAACGAGTGGATCATGGAGCAGCTGATCATGACCGATGCGCTCAAGCGCGCCTCGGCCAAGCGCATCAGCTGCGTCATCCCCTTCTACGGCTATGCCCGGCAGGACAAGAAGCACCGCGGCCGCGAGCCGATCTCGGCCCGCCTCGTGGCCGACCTGTTCAAGACCGCGGGTGCCGACCGGCTCATCTGCGTCGACCTGCACGCTGCCCAGATCCAGGGCTACTTCGACGGCCCGGTCGACCACCTGTGGGCGCTGCCCCTGCTGGCGCAGTACGTCGGGTCGCGCGTCGACCGCAGCAAGATCACGATCGTGTCGCCGGACGCCGGCCGCGTGCGGGTGGCCGACCAGTGGTCGGACAAGCTCGGTGCGCCGTTGGCGATCATCCACAAGCGCCGTGACCCGTCGGTGCCCAACCAGGTGAAGGTGCACGAGGTCGTCGGCGAGGTCGAGGGGCGCACCTGCGTGCTCGTCGACGACATGATCGACACCGCGGGCACGATCACCCAGGCGGCGGACGCGCTGTTCGAGCAGGGCGCAGCCGACGTCATCGTCACCGCGACGCACGCGGTGCTGAGCGGGCCGGCGGTCGACCGACTGCGGAACAGCCGGATCAGCGAGGTCATCGTGACCAACACGCTGCCGATCCCCGAGGACCGCCAGTTCCCGCAGCTCACGGTGCTGTCGATCGCTCCGCTCATCGCGCGGGCCATCCGCGAGGTCTTCGACGACGGCTCGGTCACGAGCCTGTTCGACGGGCAGGCCTGAGCGCCGCGGGCGGCCGCTGCTCGTTGCCCGCGGCCGAGTCGTGCGGTCACGCAGTGTGAGCGTGGCGCGCCGAAAGTAGTTCCCTCGAGTTTGTCGATTCGCCAGACGCTCACGGTGCGTGGTCCCTACGGTCGAGACCACGACGGAGGATGCGAGCATTGAGGGGAGGTTCGACATGACGTACCAGACGCCGACCATCAGCGAGGTGGGTTCGGTTCGTTCGCTGACCCAGGCAGAGTTCCTCAGCGACGGGCAGGACAGCCTGACGTGGGTCTTCGGGCTCTTCGGGTCCTGAGCAACGACCGATCGGGGACCATCGCGCGCCGCGTAGCACGCGATGGTCCCCAGATTGTGGGTGGGGAGGGGTGAGGGTGAGTAGCCACTCGAGGGCGGCCGACACCGGGCTGGTCCGGAATGTGCCGGGTGCGTACTACCGGCCCTCGGCGTTCGAGACGGCGGCCAGCTGGGTCCACGGGTTACTTCCCCCGCCCGCCGAGCCGCCTCCAGCCGCTTGTCCTCGGGCCGCACTTGAAGCGGCGATCCTGCCGTCATTGCTCGCCGGGCCCTGCTTCGTCTTGTTCTCCGGCGGCCGCGACTCTTCGGCCGTGCTTGCGGTGGCGACGTTGCTGGCGCGCCGCGAGGGCCTCAGCGACCCCGTGCCTGTGACCCAGCGCTATCCCGCCTTCCCCGACTCGGACGAGTCGACCTGGCAGGAGCAGGTGGTACGGCACCTAGAGCTCGCGAACTGGGTGCGGCTCGACATCACCCCCGAGCAGAGCGACCTGCTCGGGGCCGACGCGCGGGCCGGGCTGCGCGAGCGAGGCGTGATCTGGCCCCCGGCGCTGCAGACGAAGGGCAGCGTCCTCGCGAGCGTCGGCGCAGGCTCGTTCCTCGGCGGCGAGGGGGGTGACGAAGTGCTCGGGGTGCGTCGTCCTCGCCCGCTGCGCACAGCGCTCGCGGGCGGGCGACCGAGCGTGGGCGACCTGCGCGCCGCCTCGGCTAGCGTGGCTCCGCGGCCGTTGCGAGAGCGCCGAACCCTCGCGCGCCTCCTGCGCTCGGACATGCAGCCATGGCTGCGCGAGGACTTCCGCCGCCAGCACTTCCGGCTCGTCGCAGCCGATCAGGCAGCTGAGCCGCTGGATTTCGTCGGCGCGCTCGCGTGGCTGCAACGGCGGCGCGGGTCGGCGCTCGCGGCGGGCAACTTCCGCAGGCTGGCCGCCGAGTACGCCTCCACGATCACGCAGCCCCTGCTGGCTCCTGCCTTCACGGCGGCGGTCGCGAGGAGCACCCATCGCTGGGGGTACCGATCGCGAACCGAGGCCATGGCCGCGCTCTTCGGCGACTGCCTTCCGCGGGCCGTCATCGAACGCCGGCAGAAGACGATGTTCAACCGTGCCTACGTCGGGGAGGGCTCGCGCACGTTCGCTCGCGAGTGGGACGGCTCCGGAGTCGACCACGACCTCGTCGACGCGGAGCGGCTGCGCCAGGAGTGGCTGGCCGACGTCCCGTCCGCGATCAGCACCGTGATGCTCCAGAGCGCCTGGCTCGCCTCGCAACAGCATGCTGGCCTGGCGCCAGAGCGGCCGGACGCATGAGTGCGCTCACGCGGCTGCTGCGTCGCCCCTCGGTTCGCGAGTGGCCGGAGATCGCCGTCTGCTGCGTCCTGGCGGTCGTGGTCGAGGGCGGTTTGCGCGTGGCGTCGCTGCCGCGACTCGCGCGATGGCTGGGTGTCCCGCTGGCGGACGACGACGGCGGGGCTGCGCCGCTGCGGGCCGCCCGGCTGGGCCCTCGCGCCGAACGTCAGTGGCGGGCGCTGCAGCGGGTGAGCCGTCACTGGCCGACGTCGTCGACGGGCCCGTGCCTGCGCTGGGCCCTTGTGGGTGGTCAGCGACTGCGGCGGCTGGAGCCGCGCCTGCGGCTCGGCGTGGCCAAGATCGACGGCGCGGTGCGTGCGCACGCGTGGCTCGAGGTCGGTGACCGCTGCCTTGACCCCCTCGGCGCTTCGCAGTTCCTCGCCCTGGCGCCCGTGGCACCGACTGAGCCTCGGGAGAGCGCATGAGCACGCCGCGTCAGCGGGTCCGGCTGTACGGCTTGCTCGTCGAGTCGGAGCTGGACCTGCACCAGGACCGTCTCGTCGACGGCGGTGGAGCGCCCGACGTCGTGCTGGAGTGGGGTGAGGACCTAGCCGACAACCGTGAACCACCGCCAGGGCGGGTGCTGCTGCACCACGAGCTCGCGCCCGGGGTCGCGTACACCTTCGCGCAAGGCGACGACGGCTCGTGCGTCCTGCGCTTCGCCGGTGCCTGCGACTTCGTCGTCGACCCCACCTTGTCGCGGGTGAGCGCGCACGTCGTCGACGGCTGCGAACCCGAGTTCGCGTCGGTGCTCGCCAGCGGCGCCGTGCTGTCGTTCTTGCTGCTCATGCGGGGCGAGCTGGTGCTGCACGCCAGCGCCGTCGAGGTGGACGAGTCGGCGCTGGCGTTCATCGGCTACTCAGGCATGGGGAAATCCACGATGGCTGCGCTCGTGGCGGCAGAGGGTGGGCGCCTGGTCACCGACGACGTGCTGCGCGTTCAGCTCGACCCGGACGCCGCCCGCTGCTACCTCGGGGCCACGGAGCTGCGCCTGCGCAAGGCCGCCACCGAGCTGGCCGAGCGCTTCGGTGACCGGCCGGCGCGACGCACGACCAGCGACCAGCGCGACGCGCTGCGTCTCACCGGCGCCAGCATGGAGCGGCTCCCGTTGACGGCGGTCGTGGTGCCGCGGCCACGTCGCGACGTCGATGAGCTGGCGGTGACGCGGCTCACCGGAGGCGAGGCTCTGCTCTCGCTCGTGCGCTACCCGCGGCTGCTCGGCTGGCAGGACGAGCGCGTGCAGGCCGAGCAGTTCTCCCATCTGGCCCGGCTCTGCGAGCTCGTGCCGATCTACGTCGCGGACGTCCCGTGGGGGCCGCCGTTCAGCCCGGACCTCGGTGTCCGGCTGCTCGATGCCGTCGGGATGTGTCAGTCGCCGGCGGGCCGCACGTAGGCGTCGGCCTGCAGCCGGAAGAGCTCGCTGTAGGTGCCGCCCGAGGCCATGAGCTCGTCGTGGGAGCCGTGCTCGACGATGCGACCCTCGTGCATGACGTAGATGAGGTCGGCGTCGCGCACCGTCGACATCCGGTGCGAGATGTACAGCACCGTCCGGCCCGCGAGCATCTCCCGCAGCGACCGGAAGAGGTCGGCCTCGGCGCGTGGGTCGAGCGACGCGGTCGGCTCGTCGAGGATCACGAACGGTGCGTCGCGGTAGAACGCGCGGGCCAGCGCGACACGCTGCCACTGGCCCAGCGACAGGTCGGTGCCACCCGCGAACATGGTGCTGAGCACGGTCTCGTACCCGGCGGGCAGCCGGGACAGCAGCCCGTGCGCGCCGGCGCGCTCTGCGGCGTTCTGCACCGCGGGCTGCGACGAGGGGAGCGTCGGGTCACCGAAGGCGATGTTCTCGGTTGCGGAGAGCTTCCAGCGCACGAAGTCCTGGAAGATCACGCTCACCGCCCGACGCAGCCCGGCGCGCTCGTAGGTGCGCACGTCGGTTCCGTCCCAGCGGACGGCGCCGCTGTCGACGTCGTACAGCGCGGCCAGCACCTTGGCGAGCGTCGACTTTCCCGAGCCGTTCTCGCCGACGAGCGCGATGACCTGCCCCCGACGCAGCGTCAGTGAGACTCCTCGCAGGGCAGCCTCGCTCGTGCCCGGGTAGGCGAACGTGACGTCGTCGACGTCCAGCCGCTCGAACCCAGCGGGGGCGGGCGCGCCGCCCTCCACGGTCTCGGCTTGCTCGCCCAGTCGGAAGAAGGCGTCGAGGTCGTCCAGGAACAGGCCCGACTCGAAGATCTGCTGCGCGCTGGCGAAGAGGAGGTTGAGCTGGGCGGCCAGCAACCGGACGGCGACGATGGCCGCACCCGCCTGAGCCAACCCGATCCGCCCGTCGCTCACGAGCCAGATCATCGCGAGCAAAGTCAGGGCGAGCAGCGCCGACGACGCCAGCGAGCTGGCCAGCGCGAGGCGACTGCGCCGCCCGACGTGGACGCGCAGAGCGCTCACGTAACGGTCGTAGACGTCTGAGTACCTGCGCCGCAGGGCCTGCACCAGCCCGAACGCGCGGACCTCCTTGGCCTCATCGCGCCCGGTCTGCGCCATGGCGAGGTAGGTGCGCATCCGCTGCACCGGGACCTGGGCCATCGTGAACTGAAACTCCAACCGACTGGCCCGCCGGGTGGCGAGGAGCATCGGGATCCCCGAGAGCAGGAGCAGCGGGAGCAGCAGCGGGTGCAAGGCGATGATCGCGGCCGACAGGCCGACGCTGCCGAACAGGCCACCCGCCAGCGCGATGAGCCCCTGCGTCAGCATGAGCGGCCGCGTGACCGCGTTGGTCTGCACCCGTTGCACCTGGTCGTAGAAGCCGGGCGTCTCGTACGCGCGCAGGCTGACTCGCCCGGTCACGTCGAGGATGTCCTCCCAGGTGCGCTTGGAGACGAGCTCACCGAACAGCCGCCCGAGCTGCTGCTGGACGGCGGCCGAGACGGTGGTGAACGCCATCACCGCCGCCAGGGCCAGCACGGGCAGGGTGGCAGCCGTGACGCTCGCCCGCTCGGACTGGGTGGCGATGATGGCGTCGAGCACCGCCTTGGTGATCAGCACCTGGGCGGCGGCCACCAGGCCGGCGATGAGCTGCAGGGCGGCGTTGAGGACGAACAGCCGGCGATCGGCCACCCAGGCCAGGGCGACGCTGCGTGCGAGCAGGTGCCGCAGCCGGCCGAGCGAGCGTCGTTGGCGATGTGCCGCGAGGTTCAGCGACACGTAGTCCGAGCTCATGGCGACAGTGTCGTAGAGATCGGGCACGGGTGGGTCGATATCGCTCAAGCGGTCGGCAACGACGGCGATTTCCCGCGCGCGAGCGTCGCCGGTAGACTCGCGGGGTTGCCTCGGCGAGGGACGACGTACGACGGTGGACAGTTCACCTCGTGCTCGGCGTCCGTGATCGACGCGGTACCCGGCAGGGTGCCCATCGTGCTGCGTCCCGCGTCGAGGCCCGCCTCCGCACCATCCACGCCGACTGAGACCTCGAGGAGCACCACCGTGAGCGCCGACCTGACCCTCAACGCCGAGAGCCGCACCGAGTTCGGCAAGGGCGCCGCCCGCCGGATCCGCCGGGCCCACCAGATCCCCGCCGTCATGTACGGCCACGGCACCGACCCGGTGCACATCACGCTGCCCGGTCACGAGACGATGCTGGCGCTCAAGAACCCCAACGCCCTGTTGACGATCGTGCTCGAGGGCAAGGAGCAGCTGGCTCTGGCCAAGGACGTCCAGCGCGACCCGATCAAGCCGATCATCGAGCACGTCGACCTGGTCGTCGTCCGCAAGGGCGAGAAGGTGACCGTCGAGGTGCCCGTGCACGTCGTCGGCGAGGCTGGTCCGGAGACCGTCGTCCAGGTCGAGCACCAGACCATCGAGCTCGAGGTGGCCGCCACCGACATCCCGGAGAACGTCGAGGTGTCGGTCGAGGGGCTCCAGGCCGGCAGCCAGGTCCACGCTCAGGACGTCACCCTGCCTGCGGGCGCGACGCTCGTCACCGACGCCGAGGCGCTGGTCGTCAACGTCACCGCGCAGGTGACGGCCGAGGCCCTCGAGGCCGAGCTGGCCGAGGCCGAGGCCGAGGCCGGCATCGAGCACGAGGCCCCGGCCGAGGAGTCCGAGGCGCCCGCAGCCCAGGAGAGCGGCGAGGCCGCCGAGCAGGAGTGAGCGAGAGCGGCACCTGGCTGGTCGTCGGGCTCGGGAACCCGGGCCCGGCGTACGCCGGCAACCGGCACAACGTCGGTGCCATGGTGCTCGACGTCCTCGGCGCGCGCGTCGGGGGCGCGTTCAAGAGCCACCGCTCGCGCGCGGCTGTGCTCGAAGGGCGGCTCGGCGTGCTCCCCGGTGGGGCGCCCGGGCCGCGGGCCGTGCTGGCCAAGCCGTCGTCGTACATGAACGAGTCCGGCGGCCCGGTCAGTGCCCTGCTGAAGTTCTACAAGGTCGAGCCGGAGCGGCTGGTCGTCGTGCACGACGAGCTCGACATCCCCTTCGACCAGGTGCGCCTCAAGCTCGGCGGTGGCGAGGGCGGCCACAACGGGCTGCGCTCGATCAGCCGGTCGATCGGCACGCGCGACTACCTGCGGGTGCGGGTGGGCGTCGGACGTCCTCCCGGGCGCCAGGACCCCGCCGAGTTCGTGCTGCGCGACTTCTCCGGCAGCGAGCGCAAGGAGCTGCCGCTGCTGCTCGAGGACGCCGCCGACGCCGTCGAGCTGTTGGTGCAGCAGGGGTTGCTCGCCGCCCAGCAGCAGGTGCACGCACCCAGCTGAGTCACAACGTCACGGTTCGCCACGCTGCGTAGTGCCGGTGCGTCCGACCGGCTGTGAGTTTGCCCAAAGCCCGGCGAAGCCGAGCCGCCCCCCCATACCCTGAGTCACGACTTCCGGCGGGGAAGCCGATTCGGGGGAACAGTGCGTTACGGGCGTGGGTGGGGCAGAGCATGACAACGTACGACGAACCGGTGGGCGGGCGATCCACCGATCACCAGGCGTCGCCGCTGGGGGAGCGGCGTTCACCCACCTCGACGGTGCGGGTGTCATGGGCATCGCGACGTCCCTACGTCGCACCGAAGCCGCCAACGCCGCTGCTGCCTCGGCAGAACGGACCCAGGGACGGCGCGTCCACGCTGGACAAGTTCGAGCAGTTCGACCCCATCGCTCGCGCCGAACAGCGCCGGCGCGTCTGGGCTCGCCCGCTAGCCCGGCGCGCACTGGTGGGTGACGCCGCGAGCGCCGCGGTGGCGACAGCGGTCGTCGCGGGTACCGACCTACCCGCGAGGTCGGGGAACGCAGGCGTGACGCTGACGCTGCTGCTCGCCGTGACCGCCGCCGCGATG
Organism: Angustibacter sp. Root456; assembly: GCF_001426435.1. Lineage (NCBI taxonomy): Bacteria > Bacillati > Actinomycetota > Actinomycetes > Kineosporiales > Kineosporiaceae > Angustibacter > Angustibacter sp. Root456. The sequence goes on from NZ_LMER01000019.1 coordinate 266,242, forward strand.
TGGTGCACGACGCTGTGGGTGCTGCGGGCCTACGACAGCCGGCGCATCGGCCAGGGGCCCGAGGAGTTCAGCATGGTCGGCCGCGCGGCGGTCACGATGCTGGTCGCCCTGGTGCTCGGGTCCTACCTCGCCAACCTCGTGCTGCCGCGCGGTTACGTGCTCGTCGCAGTGCCGGTGGCCGGCCTGGCGACCGCCGTGCACCGCTACGCGCTGCGACGCTGGCTGCACGCCCAGCGCCACGATGGCACCGCGCTGCTGCGCACGCTGGTCATCGGCTCGCCATCGGCGGTCGACGAGGTGGTGCGTGACCTGTCGACCGTGCATTACCACGGGTACGACGTCGTGGGTGCCTGCGTCCCGGCCGACATGACCGATGTCGAGATCGCGGACGACGTCACGGTGGTAGGCACGATGTCCGACGTCCCGCAGGCTGTGATCGACCACGAGGCCGACGTCGTGATCGTCGCCGGCTCAGGCCTGAGCAACTCCTCGCTGCGGCGGTTGTCGTGGGCGCTCGAGCGCACCGGCGCCGACCTGGTGGTCGCCCCCGGCCTGATCGAGGTCGCGGGCCCGCGCGTGCAGGTGCGACCGGCGGCCGGGCTGTCGCTGCTGCACGTCGAGTCTCCGGAGCGGCACCAGGGGCGGATGCTGGCCAAGGCGGTGCTCGACCGCTCGGTCGGCTTCGCGCTGTTCCTCGTCGCCCTGCCGATCATCGCCGTCAGCGCGCTGCTCGTCCGGCTGACCAGCAAGGGCTCGGCGTTCTACGCCCAGAGCCGGATGGGACGCGACGGGCAGCCGTTCACCATGTGGAAGCTGCGCTCGATGGTGGTCGACGCCGACCGGATGCGCACCGACGACCTGCTGCAGCGCAGCGATCGCGACGGGCTGATGTTCAAGATGCGCCGCGACCCGCGGGTGACCCCGGTGGGGCGCGTCCTGCGCCGCCTGTCGCTCGACGAGCTCCCGCAGCTGTGGAACGTGGTTCGCGGGGACATGTCGCTGGTGGGGCCTCGCCCGCCGCTGCCCTCGGAGTTCGCCGAGTACCACGACGCCGTCCACCGCAGGCTGCGGGTCAAGCCGGGCGTCACCGGCCTGTGGCAGGTCAGCGGACGCTCGGACCTCACGTGGGAGGAGTCGATCCGGCTCGACCTGCGCTACGTCGACAACTGGTCGGTGGCTCTCGACCTCCAGATCCTGTGGAAGACCGCGCGCGCCGTCGTCAAGGGGTCCGGTGCGTACTGAGTTCTTCCCGGGCCGCTCCCCGCGCGTCCTGATCGTCGTCCAGAACCTGCCCGTCCCGCTCGACCGACGCGTCTGGCTGGAGTGCCAGGCCCTCGTGCAGGCCGGGTACACGGTCTCCGTCATCTGCCCGAAGGGGCCTGGCGACCCCGCCCGTGAGGTGCTCGACGACGTCCACCTGTACAAGTACGCGCCGCCGCCCGCGGCGTCGGGCGCGCTCGGCTACCTGTGGGAGTTCCTGTACTGCTGGCTGCGTACCGCCTGGCTGTCGCTGCGGGTGCGGCGCGAAGTCGGCTTCGACGTGCTGCAAGCGTGCAACCCGCCGGACACCTACTTCGCCCTGGCCTGGCTGTACCGCGCGCGGGGCGTGCGCTTCGTCTACGACCAGCACGACCTCAACCCCGAGGTGTTCTTGTCGCGCTTCGGCCGCCCGCGCGGCCTGGTCGGCCGGCTGCAGTACCGGTTCCTCACCACCCTCGAGCGGTTGACCTTCGCCACGGCCGACCACGTCATCTCGACCAACGAGTCCTACCGCTCGGTCGCCATGGGGCGCGGGCACAAGGCGCCGCAGGACGTGACCGTGGTGCGCAGTGGCCCGGACACCAGCGTGATGCGCCCGGGTGAGCGGCACCCCGAGCTGCGGCGCGGCCGTGCTCATCTCGGCGTCTACCTCGGCATCATGGGCCCGCAGGACGGGCTCGACCGGCTGCTGCGCTCATGGCACCACCTGGTGCGCGACCTCGGCCGCACGGACTGCCACCTCGCACTGCTGGGCTTCGGCGACTGCCTCGAGGACCTCAAGGTCCAGGCGCACGAGCTCGGCCTCGACGACTACGTCACCTTCACCGGGCGGGCCGACCGCGAGATGGTCGCGCGCTACCTCTCGACCGCGGACGTCGGGCTCTGCCCCGACGACAAGAGCCCGCTCAACGACGTGTCGACCATGAACAAGACCATGGAGTACATGGCCTACGCGCTGCCCGTGGTCAGCTACGACCTGGTGGAGACGCGGGTGAGCGCGCAGGACGCCGCGGTCTACGTCGACGCCGACGACGAGGTGGCCTTCGCGCGCGCGGTGGCCGACCTGCTCGACGACGTCGACCGCCGCGTCACGCTGGCGCTGCGGGGCCGCGAACGGGCCCAGGCCGAGCTCGACTGGTACCCGCAGGCGCAGGCCTACGTCGGCGTCTTCGACCGGGTCACCGGGTTCCGGAGTCGGCCGCTGCCGCCCCGCCGCACCGCCTCGGGCGCTGGCCCCGACGAGTGGGGCCGCACGCTCGTCGACGTGAGCGACGAGCAGGCGCTCGCCGCGTTCGTCCGCGACGGCGAGCTCGCATCGGGCCGCTGAGCGTCGCTCGCTCAGCGCTCCCGGGCGACGGCGGCGAGGTAGTCGTGGCGGGCCTCGGCGTCCGGGTGGTCCTCGTGCAACGGGTTGGGCAGCGAGAAGTCGCGCGGCTCGCGCGACCGGGTCGAGTCGCGCACTGCGGCGACCGCGCTGGCCAGTGACGAGCGTCGGGTGTTCGCGAACACGATCTGACCCGAGAACCGCGTGCCGGGCGGGTTGGGCACCGGCCGCCAGGCGTCGGCCGCGTCGGCTACGCGCGACCACAGCGACGACCGGCGCAGCGGCTGCGGCACCGGCCGGCCGAAGAGCCGCTGGCTGCGACGCACCACGAGGTCGAGCAGCAGCCCGCACCCCGCGCGGTCAGCGCGCTCGCGCACGAGTGCGGGGTGGACCCCGGGTGCGGCCAGGGCCCGCTCGACGTCCTTGAACCACACCAGCTTGTGACCGCCCGAGTGGACGCTGTGGTAAGCCAGGTGCACGACGGTGTCGGCCGAGTCGAGGGTCGGCACGCGGTGGCCCGACAGGTCGACGTGCTGGGCCCGGGCCAGCAGCTCGGACGTCGACAGCACGAAGACCGAGCGCAGCTCGGCCTCGTTCACCAGGTTCCAGTGCAGGTCGAGGGCCGTGCCGTGCGGCAGGCGCAGCGTCAGCTCGGCCCGGTGCTGCTCGCGGATCATCGGCCAGTTGCGGTCGACGAGCTGGGATCCGGCGTCCTGCAACGCCTGCAGCGCCTCGCCGAGGTGCTCAGGGTGGACGAGGACGTCGAGGTCGCCGTACAGGCGAAGGTCGGGCCGCGCCCACAACGACTCCGCCAGCACTGGTCCCTTGACCACGACCCACGGCACGCCCGCCCCATCCAGCGCCTGCCGCACGGTTTCGAGCTCCGACAGCGACCGCATGTGCTGAAACAGCTGCGCTGCGTGCGCCCGGCGCAGCACGTCCGCCAGCTCGGCCGGCAGCTCCGGACGGCCGCGCGTGCCGACCCACACGGCTGGTGCGACACCGTGCTCGAGGGCGCCTCGGGCCAGCAGGTCACTGGGGAGGTGGGGCCAGGCGCCAGTGAGCGGCTCGCCGTCGAGGCAGTCGATGAGCACCCGGCGGAAGTCGGCGCGCTGTCGGCGCGAGAGCATCGACGCGGGGGCCTCGGCAGCGGTGGACGCCGTCGACACGGGCGGGCCTCCTTCGCGCGATGTCAGGCAGAGACGGCGGGGAGGCGATGATGCGGCGCGGCGGCCTCCGCGGCGGCGCCGGCGTGCCGCGTCATGGACCATAGCGCGCCGGCGCATCCGCAGAGCAGGAACACGAGGAACCCGGTCTGGCGGAAGCTGAGCTCGTCGAACGTGATGCTCGACACGGCGAGCGAGGCGATCGAGCCGGCCAGCGCCTGGCCGAGCGAGCGGGTCGCGGGGTCGGTCGATCGCTTGCGAGCTCCTCGGGCCACACCCATCCCTACGACGAACAGCGCGATCAGGGCGCCCAGGGCGAGCAAGCCGCCCTCGAGCAGCGAGCCGAGGTACTGGTTGTCGAGGTAGAAGTACTGGAAGGGCTGGAACGTGCCGAGGCCGCGTCCCATGACCCAGTGCCCCTCGAGCAGCCCCGGCAGCTTGGCGTAGTCCTGAGTGCGGCCGTTGATGCTGGGGTCCTCGGTGCCGATGAACAGCAGGCTGCGCAGGGTGCCGAGCAGCCCGGGCACCGCAGCGCGGAACAAGCCACCGCCGAGCACAGCCAGCACCAGGGCGTTGAGCCGCGTGCGTGGATTCCACTGCACGAACATGAACGCCAGCCCGACGACGACCGCGACGATGGCTGACCGCGACACCGTCATCGGCAGCACCGCGAGCAGCAGCAGTGCCGCGAAGCCGGCCGCCTGCCGCCGGCCGCGCGTCGGAGCGTGCGACAGGTAGTGCAGGGCGAGCGGCACGAGGGCGGCCAGGGCGACGGCGTACTCGATCGGGTGCCCCGCCGCGCCGTCCACACGCTGGAAGTTCGCCCGGGTGTCGTTGACGATGTCGACGTTCGACGTCAGACCGGGCAGCCGCATGATGGCCTGATAGTTGAAGCCGTGGAGCACGAACTCGGCGACCCCGATCGCCGCGGCGGCGCCCCCGATGAGGACGACGCGGAACAGCAGCGTGTCGAGACGCCGGCGGTTGGTGATGGCGTCGCAGGCGAGCAGCACGATGCCCAGCTCGGCGAGCACCGGGAACAGGCTGCGCGAGGACCCGGACAGCTCGATGGGCGTGAGCGGGCGAGTAAGGCCGGCGGCGTAGGCGAGTCCGGCCGTCAGCGCGAAGACGAGCACGACCCACCGCAGCGGGTGACCCGGCTCGGCCGGCACGGTGTTGAGCACCCGCCCGGCCGCCCAGGCACCGAGGCCCACGAGGGCCACCAGCAGAGCAGGCTGGCCAACCGACCGAAGTGGGCCGACGAGCACGTAGGGCTCGGGGAGCAGGAACACCAGGGCCAGCACGGCCGTCAGCACCGCGGTGGCGTCGCGCGTCGACAGCGTGACGACGCTGGCGATGATGGTGAGCACCAGCAAGCCGGCGACGGCGAGGCCGAGCAGCGACGAGCGCGAGACGGCGACGGCGCCGACCGCACCAGCGACCACGACGACCAGCGCTGCTGCGGTACGGACGGCCCGGGCGGTGGATCGGCGGGAGGGGCCGGGGACGGCGGCGGCCTCGCTCGTCACCGCACCGGCTCTGCCTTGTGCGATGAGCCGTGGCTGTGCGGCCGCTCGTCGTCGCCGTCGAGCATGGCCTCGAGCTGGCGGCGCCGACGGCGGCGCGTAGCGAGGCGCTCGACCACCAGCGCGAGTCCCGCGGCGGCGAGGCAGCCGACGCCGGTGATGGCGATAAGCAGCTTCAGGGGCGAGGGCGGGGGGAGCTGGAGGATCTCGGGTTGAGCCGTGACGGTGGTCGTCAGCTGGGCCAGACGCGGCGCACCCAGGCGGCTCTGGATCTGCTCGGCGCGCTGGGGCGCGGCGGCCAAGACGTTCTTCAGTGTCTGCTCGACGGCCTGCGGTGTCGGGCCCGAGGCGGAGACGATGATGGACGCAGAGTTCTGCGGCGCCGCGACGGAGTAGAACCGACCCGTCGCCAGCGTCGGGCCGTCGGGCGTCGAGGGCTGCAACGGGGTCAGGCCGGGGGCGGCGAGCTCGCGCTGCGTCGTCGGCGACGACAGGTCGGCCACGAGCGTCTCGGTGAGCAGCCCGTAGCCGCCGCCGGCGAGCAGCGGGTTCTTGGTGCGCGGGTCGGGCTGGTTGGGCTTGAGCTCGTCGGCGTGGGTGTAGATCAGCGCGAACGCGGCCGTGCCGGAGTACGACGAAGGACGGCTGGACGTCATCGACAGGCCGGCACCGACGGCGAGCAGGATGACGGGCAGCACCACGTACCACCGTCGCAGGCAGACCTTGGCAACGTCGAGCGCGTCCACTGAGTCGTCCCTAGCTCTTTCCCTCGAGTACCGCCGGATGCGTCGCAGGAGCACAGCCTGCGGGCGACTTCGCTTCGAGGGTAGCCCGGCGGAGTCATGGTGCGGGTGGAGGTTTGGAGTAGAGGACGTGAATGACCCGATCGGGTGCCCGGGAGCGGGCCGCCCAACCACCTGACGTGCGGTGCAGTGTCGCCCTAGTCTGAGCGCAGCAGGAGGGCGTCGGAGTCGACCGGCGGGCACGGCACAAGGGATGAGGACGGGGACCATGCGCTTGCGCACCGAGGGCCTGACATGGCGCGAGATCGACGGCGAGACGGTGGTGCTGGACTTGCAGGCGTCGACGTACCTGAGCACGAACGGCACCGGCTCATTCCTGTTGCAGCAGCTGGCCGAGGAGCGCACGCGCGACGAGCTGGTCGATGCCCTCGTCGCCGAGTACGAGGTCGACCGGCCTCGCGCCGAGGCCGACACGGACGCGTTCGTGGCCACGCTGCGCGAGAAGGGCCTGCTCGAGGGGGCGTCCTAGCGCTAGTGCCGTCAGGCGCACCATCCCCGCGCGCTCAGCACGTCGTGTCACCCGTCCGGGCGAGTTGCCGCAAAGAGGCTACGCGACGTGAAAGCCCTCGTTAGCCTGATCCGGCAGGCAAGTCGGTGACCGTGGCTCTCGGGGGGGGTTGCGGTTTGCGAGGACCAAGGAGAGCGGTACGTGACGGAGTCGGTCCGGAGCCAGACCGGTCACAGCGTGGACGTCGGCAGGGCGCGGGAGCTCCGCCGCGGTGACACCGTGCGGGTGCGCTCGGCGCGCGAGATCGAGTCGAGCCTTGACGAAGCCGGCGAGCTCGACCGGCTCCCGTTCATGCCGGAAATGCTGCCGCTGTGTGGGCAGACCTTCACCGTGCAGGCGCGCGCCGACAAGACCTGCGACACCATCAACCTCACGTCCTGCAGCCGCAAGATGGAGTCGACGGTGCACCTCGTGGAGGCGCGCTGTGACGGCTCGGCGCACGGTGGCTGCCAGGCGGGATGCCTGCTGTTCTTCAAGGAGGACTGGCTGGAGCGCGTCGATGCGGGCACGCCCGCAGTGACGGCCGAACCGCCGTCCGACGAGCTCGTGCAGCGGCTGCAGACAGCCACTCAGGTCGACGCGGAGACGTACCGGTGCCAAGCCACCCAGCTTCTGGAGGCCACGACGCAGCTGAAGGGGCACAAGCACTTTCTGCGCGACGTCAGCACGCGCAACGCGCCTCCACGCCAGCTCGCGCGCGGCTTCCTCTACACGTTCATCGACCGCTACCAGCGGTTCTCCCGCCGGCTGCCGGCTCGTCTGCGCATCAACGGCGGCGACCCCTTCCCTGACGTGCGCGGCCCGTGGGGCGGCGAGCGCGGCATCACGCCGACCCAGGACTCCGGTATCCAGGCGGGTGACCTGGTCGAGATCAAGAGCCTGCCCGAGATCATCGCGACGCTCGACCACCGCCAGCGCAACCGCGGCCTGTGGTTCGACCGCGAGATGATGCGCTACTGCGGCCGTCGCGTGCGGGTGGTGCGGCGAGTCAACCGGCTGCTCGACGAGGCGACCGGCCGCATGATCGTCACCAAGAGCCCGTGCCTGATCCTCGACGGCGTGGTCTGCGAGGGCGACTTCCACTCGTTGTGCCCGCGCCGCGACTACGCCTTCTTCCGCGAGATCTGGGTGCGGCGCGTCCGGCCGGACGGCACGGTCGAGCCCGACCACGACGCCCTCACGACGCCCACCAACACCACCAACGACACCACGAACGCAACCGGGAGCAACTGATGCGGGTTCTCGTCACGGGTGACGGGGGGTACGTCGGCGCGGTCCTGGTGCCGGTGCTCGCCGCCGCCGGGCACGACGTCGTCGGCCTGGACGCCGACTGGTACGCCGGCTGCGACTTCGGCCCTGGCCCGCAGCCGACCATGCGGCGTACCGGCGACATCCGCGACGCGCGTCCCGAGGACCTCGAGGGCCTCGATGCGGTCGTGCACCTCGCGGCCATCTCCAACGACCCCATCGGGCACCTCAACCCCGAGGCCACCTACTCGGTGAACGCCCACGGCGCCGTCCACCTCGCGCAGGTCGCCAAGGCGGCGGGCATCGAGCGGTTCGTCTTCTCCTCGTCGTGCTCGCTGTACGGCGCGGCCGGGAGCTCGGCCGTGGGGGAGGAGGCCACGTTCAACCCGGTGACGCCCTACGGCGAGAGCAAGGTGATGGCCGAGCAGGGCATCGGCAAGCTGGCCGACGACGGCTTCAGCCCGACCTACCTGCGCAACGCGACGGCGTACGGCTCCTCGCCCCGGCTGCGCGCCGACATCGTCGTGAACAACCTGACGGGTACTGCTTTCACACGCGGTGAGGTGCGGCTGCAGAGCGACGGCTCGCCGTGGCGGCCGCTCGTGCACGTCGAGGACATCGCGCGGGCGTTCTTGGCCGCACTCGAGGCGCCGCGCGAAGTGGTGCACGACCAGGCCTTCAACGTCGGCCGAGACGAGGACGTCGTGCAGATCCGCGACATCGCGGTGAAGGTGGCCGAGGCGCTCGGCGCTCCGGTGACGTTCGCGGAGGGCGCGGGCCCTGACAAGCGCGACTACCGCGTCAGCTTCGCGAAGATCCACGACCTGCTGCCTGCCTTCGAGCCGCAGTGGACCGTGCCGCAGGGCATCGACCAGCTCGCGGCCGACATGCGGCGGTTCGGCCTGGCGGCCGAGGACTTCGAGGGCCCGCGGTTCGTGCGGCTCAAGCGCGTCGAGGAGCTCATGCGGGCCGGCGTGCTCGACGACAACCTGGTGCGCCACGACACCGGGGCAGGTGCCGCGTGAACGCCCCCCTGTGCCGGCTGTGCGCCAGCCCGCTCGACCACACGTTCGTCGACCTGGGCATGTCGCCGCCCTGCGAGAGCTACCTGGCGGCCGACCAGCTCGACCAGGGTGAGACGTTCTACCCGCTCCACGTGCGCGTGTGCTCGTCGTGCCTGCTCGTCCAGCTGCCCGAGTACGTGACCGCCGAAGACATCTTCAGCCACTACGCGTACTTCTCCTCCTACAGCGACTCGTGGGTCGAGCACGCGCGGCGTTACGTCGATGAGGCAGCCGAGCGGCTCGGGCTGGACGAGTCGTCGTTCGTGGTCGAGGTCGCGAGCAACGACGGCTACCTGCTGCAGCACGCCAAGGCGCGCGGTCTGCGTGTGCACGGCATCGAGCCCGCGGCGAACGTTGCGGAGGCGGCCGTCGCCAAGGGGATCGACACCACGGTGCGGTTCCTGGGTGAGAAGTCCGGTACCGAGCTGGCCGACGAGCACGGCAAGGCCGACCTCGTCGTCGCCAACAACGTCTTCGCGCACGTGCCTGACATCGTCGACTTCTCGCGCGGGCTGCGCGCGCTCGTCGCGGACGGCGGCACCATCACGATCGAGATCCCGCACCTGCTGCGGCTGGTGGAGGGCCGCGAGTACGACACGATCTACCACGAGCACTTCTCCTACCTGTCGCTGCTGACGACCCAGCGGGTGCTCGCTGAGGCGGGGCTCACCGTCGTCGACGTCCAGGAGATCCCCACGCACGGCGGCTCGCTGCGCACCTGGTCGATGCCGACCGAGCACGCGAGCGAACCGTCAGCCGCCGTGGCGAAGGTGCTGGACGACGAGCGCAGGGCAGGTCTGCACACCCTGGAGGGTCACGACGGGTTCGCGCCGGTCGTGGCGGCGGCCCGCAACGACTTCGTCGAGTTCCTCATCGCGCGCGCGCGTGAGGGCGCCAAGGTCGCGGGCTACGGTGCGCCCGGCAAGGGCAACACCCTGCTGAACCACTGTGGGATCCGCGCCGACCTGCTGTCGTTCACGGTCGACCGCAACCCGTTCAAGCACGGCAAGTTCCTGCCAGGCACGCACATCCCGATCCACGCGCCGGAGAAGCTCGCGGAGGAGCGTCCGGACTACATCGTGATCCTGCCGTGGAACCTCAAGAAGGAGATCACGGCCCAGCTCGAGTACACCCGGGAGTGGGGCGCGAAGCTCGTCGTCCCCCTGCCGCACCTCGAGATCTTCTGAGGTCGGAGGCTGAGATGAAGGTCGTGCTGTTCTGCGGCGGGCTGGGGATGCGCATGCGCAGCGGCGCGGACTCGGCCCCGAAGCCGATGATGCCCATCGGCGACCGTCCGGTGCTCTGGCACATCATGCGGTACTACGCGCACTACGGGCACAAGGAGTTCATCCTCTGCCTCGGGTACGGCGCGCAGTCGGTGAAGGACTACTTCCTCAACTACCAGGAGACGGCGTCCAACGACTTCGTCCTCAGCGACGGCGGCCGAAACATCGAGTTGCTCGGGTCGGACATCAGCGACTGGCGCATCACGTTCGCCGACACGGGGCTGAACACGTCAATCGGTGAGCGGCTGCGCCGGGTGCGCCACCACCTGGGCGACGACGAGATGTTCCTCGCCAACTACGGCGACGTGCTCACCGACGCCCCCATGGATCAGGTGGTGGCCAAGTTCGCGGCCAGCGACGCCGTGGCGTCGATGCTCGCGGTCAAGCCGCAGGAGTCCTTCCACGTCGTGCACATGGGCGACGACGACCGCGCCACAGGGTTCCAGTCGGCGGCCGAGCTGCCGCTGTGGATCAACGGCGGCTTCTTCGTGCTGCGGCAGGGCATCTTCGACTACCTCGGCGAGGGCGAGGACCTGGTCGGTGACGCCTGCCCCCGTGCCGCACGCGAGGGCCTGATGATGGCCCAGTCCTACCGAGGGTTCTGGGCGCCGATGGACACGCTGAAGGAGCGTGCGGCGCTGGAGGAGCTGTACCGCACCGGGGTCAGCCCGTGGATGGTGTGGCGGCAGCCGAACGGCATTCCGGCACTACGCATCCCTGCGGTGGCCGAGCCGGCCGTGACCCTGGCTCCCGCGTGATCGAGCTCGCGCTGCCACAGGGGCGCCTGACGGTGCTGGCGGTGGGCGCCCACCCGGACGACATCGAGATCGGTTGCGGGGGAACGCTTTTGGCATTGAGCGACGCCCGCGACGTTGCCCTGTCGCTGGTCGTCGCCACCGGCTCGAGCGCGCGCCAGGCCGAGGCGGCGACAGCCGCGAAGACCCTCGGCGCGTCAGCCGACGACCTGCACCTGCTCGGCCTCGCCGACGGCCGGCTCCCCGCGCAGTGGGCCGAGCTGAAGCAGGCGCTGGAGGATCTGGCTCGGTCGGTGCGGCCCGACGTCGTGCTCGCGCCGAGCCGCGCCGACGCCCACCAGGACCACCGGTTGCTCGCCGAGCTCGTGACGACTGTGTGGCGCGACGCGCTCGTGCTGCACTACGAGATCCCGAAGTGGGACGGCGACCTCGGGCGCCCCACCCACTACGTACCGCTGACGGACGAGCAAGTGCAGCGCAAGCTTGACCTGCTCTACGGCAGCTTCTCGTCGCAGCACGGCCGCGACTGGTGGGACGAAGAACTGTTCCGCGGTCTGCTGCGGATGCGCGGTGTCGAGTGCCGCGCGCGGTACGCCGAGGCGTTCGTTGTCGCGAAGGCCGTCATCGACCTCGGCCGACGACCGTGAACGCGTCCGACGTGGACCTGCAGAGATGCCCGCTCTGCGGCACGGACGGCGGCCGCGTCGTGCACCGCGCCGAGGCCGTCCCGGTGCACTCCTGCCTGCTGGTGGACTCCCGCGACGACGCGCTGTCGCTACCTCGCGGCACCGTGACGCTCGTGATGTGCGAGCACTGCGGGCACCTGGCGAACCGCAGCTTCGACGAGGGCCTGACGGCGTACTCCGGGCGGTATGAGGATTCCCAGGCCTTCTCACCGACCTTCACGGCCTACGGCACGTCGCTCGCCGAGCGCTGGGTCGGAGAGCACCGCTTGCAGGGGCGCCGGGTACTGGAGATCGGTGCCGGACGCGGTGACTTCTCGCGGATGCTCGTCGGCGCAGGGGTCGCGGGCGTGGACGCCATGGACCCGACGATCGTCGCCACGCGCGCAGGCGACGACGAGGGCGGCCGGATCCGGTGGGTGGCCGAGGCGTTCGACGACACGACCGGCGCTGCGGCGGTGCGCGACGTCGACGCGGTGACCTTCCGGCATGTGCTCGAACACGTGAACGACCCGCGCGCGCTGCTGGGTGCCCTGCGTGCGGCGCTCGGTGAGCGCACCGACGTCCCGGTGCTCGTCGAGGTGCCGGATGCCACGCGGGTGCTCGCCGAGGGCGCCTTCTGGGACGTCTACTACGAGCACTGCGCCTACTTCGTGCCCTCGACGGTCGCGGCGCTGTTCGAGGCCTGCGGCTTCGAGGTGCGGGACGTCTCGCTGGTCTTCGACGGTCAGTACCTGCTGGTCACGGCCTTCGCCGCGGGGGTGCCGTCGACCCCCCACGCGGCAGTGGTGTCCGCTAGCGAGCTGCGCACGGTCGAAGAGCTGGCTGGCGCGTTCGAGGCGCGCGTGGAGGCGACGACCCGTCGGTGGCGCGGCGAGCTGGACGCGAGGTCGCGCAACGGTTCCGACGTCGTGCTGTGGGGTTCGGGATCGAAACCCACCGCGTTCCTGTCGGCCATGGGGCCGCTCGCCGCGACCATCAGCCGAGTCGTCGACGTCAACCCGTACAAGCAGGGTCGTTTCATGCTCGGCTCGGGTCTGCCGATCGTCGCACCCGCGTCGTTGGCCGCTCAGCCGGCCGACCTGGTGGTCATCATGAACCCCGTGTACCGCAACGAGATCGAGAACAACGTCCGCACGCTGTGCCCCGACGCGCAGGTCACGGTCGTCTGAGGGTGCGGCGTCCGGCTGCCACCGGAGCCACTACCCGGGCGCGAGCCCGGTGTCGCAGCTCGGAGGCGACCACGCGGCCGTTGCGGTTGTGGCGCAGCCAGGGCCCGAGCGTGGCGAAGCAGCGCCTCCGCTCGGCCGGCGTGAGAGGCGCGCGCCAGATCGCCGAGACGTAACCGGCGAACAACATCGTCCGCACCATGGGCCGGTCGGCAGATGCGGCCGGATCGAACCACTGGGCCACCTGCTCAGGGGTGTGGACACCCACTGACGACTCGGCGTGCCGGCGACTGTAGAACAGCCGTTCCGGGACCTGGTGCCAGCGACCGCGCAGAGCGAGCTCAACCAGCAGAACGGCATCGGAGCTGTTGTGCGGGCGCAGCAGCCGCGTGTCGAGCAGCACGCGTCGGCGCATGAGCCCGTAGACGGGGTAGCACCAGCACAACAGGGTGTCGACGTTCTCGGCGCACAACAGGTTGTGAAGTCGCTCGCTCGCCCTGGTGCCTTGCCACGGTAGATCGCTGCGGTACTCCTCGACGACGCGGCCCTCGTCGTCCATGACGTACGTCAGCGGGTAGGCGAGGACGAGGTCGGGATCAGCCTGCAGTGGCGCCAGGCAGGCCTCGATCAACCGCGGGTCCATCTGGTCGTCGTAGGAGTACCACCGGAAGTACTCGCCCCTCGACGCGTGCACGACCGCGTTGTGGTTCCAGGCGGCTCCGCGGTTCTGCTCCTGCCGCAGGTAGCGGACGCGCTCGTCGGCTGCGGCGAATGATCGGCAGATCTCCTCGGTGCCGTCGGTGGAGCCGTTGTCGCTGATGACCAGCTCGAGATCGGTGTGCGTCTGCGCGAGCGCGGACTCCATCGCGAGGGGGAGGTACTTCTCGCCGTTGTAGACAGGAAGCCCGATCGAAACCAAGCTCATGAAGGCTCCCCGGCAGACGCTGTCAGATGGAGCATGATCATAAGTTGCCGCGGTCGGTCCCCACGGCGGTTCCGCGCAACTGCATCCCTTCGGAGTAGGCCGTCAGTAAGCGCTTGGCGGCTTCGTCCCAGGTGAGGGTCCGGCTGGTGCGAAAGGCCGCGGTGGCCAGCTGCCGACGACGGGACGGTTCGTCGAACACCCGGCGCAGCTGCTGGGTCAGCCTGTCGACGTCGCCCACCTCGTGCACCAGGCCGTCGACGCCGTCGGTGACGGGCGCCCCAGTGGCTGCTGACACCAGGGGGATCACCCCGCTGCCCATGGCCTCCAGGGCCACCAGCGCGCTGCCCTCGGTGTAGGACGGAAAGAGGAGCACATCACACTCGCGCATCAGGTCGGCCACTGAGTCCACGAACCCGCGGACCTCGACCCCGGGGGCGGCCAACTGGTGCGCGTAGTGCGCCGCGAACTCCGGCTGCATCGAGCCGGCGATCAGGAACCGACCGCGCTTGCCGATGCCAGACCGTTGCCAGGCGTCGAGCGCCAGGTGCAGGCCCTTGGCCGCTTCACCACGACCCACGAACACGGCGGTGAAGGGACGCGTGGAGTCGGCAGGGCCTGGTGCGTAACGGAACACGTCGAAGCCGTACTGCTGGCGGATCAGTCGCTCCCGAGGCGTTCCCCGCTCGACGAAGGTGCGCTCGACATAGGCAGATGGGACGAGTAGGACGTCGACGGCGTCGAACTCGGCCTGCTCCTCGGCCAGGCGCTCCGGGTCCGCACGGTGCGAGGAGCGGTCGGCCACGGCGACACCCGCGTCCTGCGCCGCTCGGGCGGCGTCGGCGAAGGCGCTGGCCGTGTGTGCGCTGGGCACGTCGCGAACGGCCAGGACTCCCGACGCGCGCGCAGCCCGGCTGGTGCGCAGCACCGCCCGGGGCCAGCAGTGCACGACGTCGAAGTCCGACCCTCGTCGTCGCAGCACCTGAGCCACGCGCCAGTCGTGGTAGGCGTAAGCGTTCGCCTGCCCGATGGCGCGGTGCGGCACTCGACGCCCTGCAACGACCATCGTCTCGACCACGCGGAGGCCGGCAGGCAGCCGCTTGCGGACGCTGGTGCAGTAGACGGTCACCGGCACGCCCAGCGCGTGCAGCCCGACGACGTGCTGCCATGCCGCCTCATTGATGCCTTGGTCCCCGCCCAGGGGGTGTGGGAAGGAGTACAGGACGCGCGGCGGTGCGGTGCTCACAGCTCTCCGTGGATCTCGCGAAAACAGGCGACGGGTGCTGCCCACCAGTAAACCGGCGTAGCAGCACCCGTCGCGGGCGTTTCAGCAGATCAGCGCTCTGACCTCACTTGCCTCCGGGCAGGGAGACGGCCTTGCCGTCCAGGGTGTTGCCGGACTGGGTGAAGTA
>NZ_LMER01000020.1:0-45805 GCF_001426435.1 Angustibacter sp. Root456
GGTGGGGGTGGGGGCGGGGTGGGGCGGGGTGGGTGGGGCGCGGTGATCAGCTGTCGGACTCGTGGACGACGCGCCCGCTGGCGACGGTCATCTCGACCCGCGCGTCGGAGACGTGACCGGACGGCACGGCGAACAGGTTGCGGTCGATGAGGGCGAGATCGGCTCGCTGACCGACCGCGAGCGAGCCGCCGTCCGCGTCGTGGTTGACGTAGGCCGACCCGGCGGTGAAGGCCGCGAGCGCCACCTGCAGCGGCAGCGCCTGCTCGGGCAGGAAGGGTGCGTTCTGCCGGTTCTCGGGGTCGACGCGTGTGACGGCCACCTCGATCTCTTCGAGTGGGTTGGCAGTGGTGACCGACCAGTCGCTGCCCATGGCGAGCGTCGCGCCGGACCGCATCAGGTCCCCGAAGGGGTACTGCAGGTCGGCGCGGTCGCGGCCGAGGAACGGCAGCGTCAGCTCTTCCATCTGGGGCTCCATCTGCGCCCAGTACGGCTGGGCGTTCACCACGACCCCGAGCTCGCGGAACCTCAGGACGTCCTCGGGCTGGACGACCTGGACGTGCGCGATGTGGTGGCGCCGGTCGCTCGCGCCGTTCGCCGCGCGAGCGCCCTGCACCGCGTCCAGGGCGTTGCGGACCGCACGGTCGCCGATGGCGTGCATGTGCACCTGGAAGCCGAGCCGGTCGAGCTCGGTGACGGCGGCGGTGAGCAGGTCGCGCTCGACGTACGAGAGCCCGTGGTTGTCGGTGTGGCCGCCACAGCCGTCGCAGTAGGGCTCCAGCAGTGCTCCGGTGTAGTTCTCCAGCACGCCGTCCGTCATGATCTTGATGGACGTGGGGTGGAAGCCGCCGCGGCCTTCGGGGTGTGACGCGCCGGCCTCGCGCTGGGTGAGGAACTCGCTGATCTGGTCGAGCTCGCGCTTGCGCTCCCACCACAGCGCACCGACGACGCGGGCGGTGAGCCCGCCGGATTCGCTGAGCGAGCGGTAGGCCTCGAGGGTGTCCGGCGTCACCCAGGCGTCCTGCCAGCCGGTGATGCCCAGCGAGTGCAGGTGCCGTTGCCCCTCGAGGATGGCCTCCTCCCAGTCCTCCCGGCTCGGCGCCGGCAGGAAGCGGTCCTGGAAGCTGTAGGCCGCGCCCTCGTGCAGCGTGCCCGTCGGCTCGCCGGTCTCGGGGTCTCGCTCGATGCGCCCGTCGGAGGGGTCCGGGGTGTCCTTGGTGATGCCGGCGACCTCGAGCGCCTTGGAGTTGGCCCAGGCCCCGTGCACGTCGCGGTTCATGATGAACACGGGCCGGTCGGGCACGATCGCGTCGAGGTCCTCCTTGCGGGGGGTGCCGCCGGGGAAGTACTCCATCGCCCAGCCGCCGCCGATGATCCAGGGCTGGTCGGGGTGGGCGGCCGCGTAGGCCGCGATGTGGTCAAGGTAGGCCTGCCGGCCCTCGAGGTCGTTGAGCCAGACGTGCAGGCGGTTGCGGCCGGCGAACGGGGCGTGGACGTGCGCGTCCTGGAAGCCGGGCACCACCATCGCGCCGGGGCGGTGCACGACGCGCGTCCGCGGGCCGACGAGGTCGGCGACGTGGGCGGCGCCGAGCGCCACGATGCGGTCGCCCCGCACGGCCACGGCATCGCTCCAGCTGCGGGCGGCGTCGGCCGTCCAGACGTCGGCGCCGGTGACCACCAGGNNAGTAGAGCCGGGACAAGGGGACGGAGTCGACGGGGTCGCTGTGCACGAGGGCGTCGTCCAGCGTCACGACGCCGTCCGGCGCGACCTGGACGTCGGCGGACGGCCGGGTGCGGTTCATCTGGGCCAGGCCGATGCCGCGGGTGCCCGTGACCGCGACCCGCCGCCGCCTGGTGGGCAGCCGGTCCTCGCCGCTGTCGCGCGCCGACCCGCTCACGAACGCGACCGACAGCTCGGCGGCGGCCCCGCCGTGCCCCCCGTACTGGGGGCCGAGGACCAGGGGCTGGGCGTCCTCGACGGCGGCGTTGGGGTCGCCCGTGACCCCCCACGCCGGGAAGCCCGCCTTGAGCACCAGCTGCGGCACCGCCCCGAAGCGCGCCGGGTCCCACAGGACGATGTCGGCCAGCTTGCCGACCTCGACCGAGCCGACCTCGTGCGACAGGCCGTGAGCGACCGCCGGGTTGATCGTCAGCTTGGCGAGGTACCGCAGGACGCGCTCGTTGTCGTGCCGCTCGTGGCCCTGGACGCCGTCCGGGTCCGCACCGCGCAGCCGCTTCATGGTGGACGCCAGGGCGAACGTGCGCCGGACGGTCTCGCCGGCGCGGCCCATGCCCTGGGCGTCGGACGACGTGATCGGGATGACTCCGAGGTCGTGCAGCACGTTCTCGGCGCCCATGGTGCGGGCCCGGATCCGGTCTCGGGTGATGGCCAGGTCACTGGGGACCTCGCACGACAGCCCGTGCACGGCCATGATCATGTCGAGGTGCTCGGCGACGGCGTCGCGACCGAACGGCAGCGTCGGGTTGGTCGAGGAGCCGATGACGTGCGGGACGCCCGCGAGGCTCAGCACGTCGGGGGTGTGGCCGCCGCCGCACCCCTCGACGTGGAACGCGTGGACGGTGCGGCCGTCGAGGGCGGCGAGCGTGTCGCGCACGAGCAGGCTCTCGTTCAGGCCGTCGGTGTGGACCGCCACCTGCACGTCGTGGTCCTCGGCGACGCGCAGGGCCGTGTCGAGGGCCCGGGCGTGGGCCCCCATGTCCTCGTGCACCTTGAAGCCGCACGCGCCACCCTCGACGAGCGCCTCGACCAGCGGCCCTGGCCGTGAGGACGAGCCGCGGGCCAGGAAGCCGATGTTGACCGGCCACGCGTCGAAGGACGCGAAGGCGGTGCGCAGCGCCCACGGGGAGTTCACGCCGACCCCCCACACCGGGCCGAACTCCTGGCCGATGATCGTCGTGACGCCGGACGACAGCGAGGCCTCCATGATGCGCGGGCTCATGGTGTGGACGTGGGTGTCGATGGCTCCGGCGGTGGCGATGAGCCCTTCACCGCTGACGATGCTGGTGCCCGTTCCGATCACCACGTCGACGCCGTCCATCGTGTCGGGGTTCCCGGCGCGACCGATTCCGCTGATCCGGCCCTGCCGCACACCGATCGAGACCTTGCGCACACCCTGCACCGCGTCGACCAGCAGCACGTTGCTGATCACCAGGTCGCAGGTGTCGCGCACTGTCGCGGCCCTCAGGTGCATCCCGTCGCGCGCGGTGCGGGCGAAGCCGGCCAGCAGCTCGTCGCCGGGCAGCTGCGCGTCGTGCTCGACCTCGATGACGAGCCCGGTGTCGGCCAGGACGACGCGGTCTCCGGTCGTCGGCCCGTAGATGCTGGAGCCGCGGTCCGCGGAGCCGCTGCCGGTGCCGCCGCGCGTCGGGGCGCTCACGGCCGCTCCCCTGGGTCCGCGCCGAGGTAGCCGCAGGCGCTGGCTCGCTCGAGCGCCCGCTCGAGGGCGCCCGGCTCGTCGAGCGGGCCGTCGACCAGTCCCGCGAAGCCGATCAGCACGCGGTCGCCGCCGAACGGCCGGAGCTGCACGACGACCTCAGCGCCCGGGTCGAAGCGCTCGACGGCGCCAGCCGGTACGGCGAGCCGGCGCCCCCAGGCCGCGGCCCGGTCGAATCGCAGCCGGGGGTTGACCTCGAAGAAGTGGAAGTGGGACGTCACGCTGATCGGCACGGGCGCCTCGTTGACGACCACCACCTCGACCAGGTCCGTCAGGCCGGCGAGGTCGGGCCGGGTCGGCTGCGCGGGGTCGTCGGCTGCGAGCACCGCGCCCGGGGAGAGCAGCGTGGAGGTGGCCGGCCCGAACGGGTCGGGCACGACGACCAGTCGGGTGCCGTCGTCGAAGACCGCCTCGACCTTCACGTCGCGGACGACGTCCGCCACACCGGGCAGCACCTCGTCCGGGCGCAGGACACCCCGCCCGCGCTCCACCGCCTCAGCCAGTCGCGCGCCGTCGCGGGCCGCCTCGGCGACGGCGTCGGCCACGAGCGCGATGGCCTCGGGCACGTTGAGCAGCAAGCCCCGCCGACGGCGCGCACGCGCGAGCTCGGCGGCGCTGAAGATCAGCAACCGGTCGCGCTCGGTGGGGGTGAGATGCATACCCGCCTTCTTTCCAGCCAGTGGCGTGGTGCTGCCGGCTGCGGGCGAGCGAACCACATACAGGAACGTTTCTGCAAGGGTCTGCGGTGATCCTTGGCGGTAGCCTTCGCGGTGTCATGGGTCGAAACGGGCGGATCAGCATCCGAGAAGTCGCGCGGGCCGCTGGGGTCTCGACGACGACGGTCTCCGACGCCTTGAGCGGGCGGGGGCGGCTGTCGCAGTCCACGCGCGACCGCGTGGCCAGCGTGGCCGCGGACCTGGGCTACACGCCCCACCCGAACGCCCGCTGGCTGCGCTCGGGCCGCACCGGTGCCCTCGGGCTCTACGTGCCGGAGAGCACCGTGGGGCTGGAGTACTACATGCGCCTCGCGCTGGGGGCGGCCGACGAGGCGTTCGCCCACGGCCTGGCCCTCACCCTGGTGCCGACCTGGCACGGGCCGACCGGGCCCTCGCTGCACCTGGACGGCGTGGTCGTCTCCGACCCGGTGCGCGGGGACCCGATGCTGGCCCGGCTGGCGGCGCTCGGGGTGCCGGTCGTCACCTGCGAGCGCGACATGACCCCGGGCGCCCAGCACGCCGCCCGCGCCCAGGGAGACCACGGTCGCGGCGCCCGCCTGCTGCTCGACCACCTCGCCGAGCAAGGAGCCCAGCGGATCGCCGTGCTCTGCCCGGGCGACGACACCTCCTTCACGGCTGACATCCGGCGCGCCCACGAGCAGTGGTGCGCGGAGCGCGGCGTGGAGCACCTGGTCTACGACGTGCCGTTCGCGGTGACGCCGGGCGACGTGGCCGCTGCCGTGCGGCGCGCCCTGTCGCGGCAGCCGTCACCGCAGGCCGTGGTCGTCGTCCCCGACGGCGGTGTGGCGCCGGCCCTGCAGGCGATCCTGGCGTCCGGGCGCCGGGTGCCCGACGACCTGCTGCTGGCCAGCTACGTCGACAGCCTCGCGCTGGCCTCGATGCCGGTGCCGATCACCGCCGTGGAGATCCACCCGCGCGAGATGGGCCACGAGGCGACCCGCCTGCTCGCTGACCTGGTCGAGGGACGCAGTGAGCCCGGCCAGGTCGTCGACGTGCCGGTGCGGCTCGTCGTCCGGCAGAGCACCTGCGTCGATCAGGCGGTCACGTGAGGTGATCGCCTGGCCGAGCCGGTAGCGCGGTCCGGCGGCTCAGTCTCCCGGCTCAGTGGGCGATCTTGGACAGGAACGCCCGCGTGCGAGGACTGTCGGCATCTGCGAACAGCTTGTCGGGCGGGCCCTGCTCGATGATGCGGCCGCCGTCGAACATGACGACCCGGTCGGCAGCGGAGCGCGCGAACGCCATCTCGTGGCTCACCACCACCATCGTCATACCGTCCTCGGCCAGCTCGCGCATCACCGCGACGACCTCGCCCACCATCTCGGGGTCGAGCGCGCTGGTGGGCTCGTCGAACAGCATGAGCGCCGGCTTCATGGCCAGCGCCCGTGCGATCGCGACGCGCTGCTGCTGTCCGCCCGAGAGCGCGGCCGGGTAGGCGGCCTCCTTGTCGGCCAGGCCGACGCGCGCGAGCAGGGCGCGGCCCTCGCTCATGGCCTGGTCCTTCGGCACCTTCAGCACCTTGGTGGGCGCGGCGACGATGTTCTGCAGCGCGGTGAGATGCGGAAACAGGTTGAAGCGCTGGAACACGAAGCCGATGGCGCGGCGACGACGGGCGATGTTGCGCGGGCTGTCCTCGACCAGCCGGTCGCCCGCCTTGCGGTAGCCGACCGACGTGCCGAGCACGCGGATCTCGCCGTCGTCGATCGACTCGAGGTGGTTCAGGCACCGCAGGAAGGTCGTCTTGCCCGACCCCGACGGCCCGATGATCACCACGGCCTCCTGCTGCTGCACCGAGAGCGAGACACCGTCCAGCACCCGGAAGTCCCCGAAGCTCTTGGTGATCCCCACTGCTTCGAGCACCGGCACGTCCACCGCGTCGGTCGCGTGGGTCGCGTCGGTCGCGTTGGTCGGCGGTTGCGTCTCGGACGCGCTCATCGGGCCCCTCCCACCAGGCGGTTGTCGCGAACGGACCCCATGAACCGGCTGCGCAGCGAGTCGGACGACGTGGCCGGCCTGATGCCCTTGTTGAACCGGTGCTCGATCCAGCGCTGGATGATCGTCCAGGCGCCGGTCAGCAGCAGGTAGTAGACCGCCGCGGCCAGGAAGATCTCGAACGTCTTGAACGTCGCGGAGTTGATCGACTGCGCGGTCAGGAACATCTCCTGCACGCCGATGACGCTGAGCAACGAGGTCGACTTCATCATCAGGTTGAACTCGTTACCGAGCGGCGGGATCGTGATGCGAAAGGCTTGCGGCAGAAGGACGACACGCATGCTCAGCGCCGGCGTCATGCCGAGCGCCTTGGCCGCCTCGCTCTGGCCGACGTCGATCGAGTCCAGGGCGGCCCGGAAGATCTCGCTCATGTAGGCGGCCTCGTTGGCAGCCAGCGTGAGGATCGCTGCCTTGATGACGCCCATGATGATCCACGGGCCGACCCTGGAGTCCTCGAACCGATAGAGCCCGGTGGCCGCGAGCCCGTTGTAGACCACGACGAGCTGCACCAGCAGCGGCGTGCCGCGCACGAGCCACACGTATCCGGCGCCCGCCGCGCGGAAGCCGGCGAACCTGCTGCGGCGCATCAGGGCGATCACGAAACCGAACACCACGCCGAGCGCCTGGGCCACCACCGAGATGTAGATGGTGCGCCACAACCCGGTCATGAACTGGCCGGACGGGTGGATGACCGCGTTCGTGAAGAACGACCAGTCGAACACCGGCTGGGTCACGGACGCGACCAGCTCGGCAGGCATCGTCATGAGATGGGGCTCCCGGGTCTGCTGGGCGGACTAGGACGACAGGGCGTCGTCCGTCAGGTTCCACTTCTTCAGGATGCTGTCGTACGTGCCGTCCTGGTGCACCGACGCGAGGGCCTTGGCGATCGCGTCGTGCAGGGCGGTGTTGCCCTTGATGGTCGCGATGCCCGTCTTGATCTGGCCGTAGGGCTTGCCGACGGTCTTGTACTCGCCTGGCTTCTGCGTCATGACGTAGCCAGCGGTCTCGACGGTGGTCCCGTAGGCGTCGACGAGCCCGACGCTCAGCTGCTGCAAGGCGTCGCTGTCCTTGGCGAACAGGCGGATGTCGACCTTCTGCTTGCCCTGCGAGGTGCAGGTCTTGCTCGCCTCCTGCAGGAAGCTGGCCACGGTGGTGCCGGTCTGCGCGGCCACCCGGTGCCCGCAGGTCGTGTCCAGGCCGCCGATGCCCTTGTCGTCGGCTGCCTTCACCATGAGCGCGCCGCTGGAGTACATGTACGGCACGAAGTCGACGACCTTCTCGCGCTCGGGCTTGATGAACAGCTGCGACAAGATGGCGTCGCACTGCTTGCCCTGCAGCGCAGGGATGATGCCGGCGAACGCGGTGTTCTTCCACGCCGCGGTCAGCCCGAGCGACTTGGCGAGCGCGTCGCCGAGCTCGATCTCAGCGCCCACCGGCTTCTGCGAGGGGTCGTAGAAGGTCAACGGGGGGGCGCTGATGTCGGCGCAGAAGGACAGCTCCCCGGCCTTCACGAGCGTGCCGTCCGGGAGGCTGCCGGCCGGTCCCGAGGCCGACGCCGTGCCCGCGGCCGAGCCGTCCTGGCCGGAGCCGCCGCAACCCGTGAGCGCGAGTCCGGCCACCAGGGCGGCTCCCAGGAGGACTGCTCCCCGCCGACGTGTCGTCGGACGGCTGAATCGACGTGGTGCCCGCATGTCCCACACCCTTCTCACAGCTCGGCAAACCGGTCGCCTGTTGGTCGGACCAATCGCGACCATTGCAGTCGGGGCTGGCGGATGTCAAGGGTCACCGCCACGGATTCCGTCGCTTAGGCGCATCTTTCGGCGGCACCTTGACAGCAAGTCGGCGCTGGCTATTCTGAATCCGTTGGTCGGACCACGAGTGATCTGGGGGTGCCTGTGGCAGTGAACTGGTCCTCCCTCGGCGAGTCCGAGCTCTCGGTGTCCGAGCGCGTGGCCGAGCAGCTGGTGCGCCTGATCGCTGACGGCCAGCTGCATCACGGCGACCGCATCCCCAGCGAGCGCGAGCTCTCGGCGCTGGTCGGTGTCTCACGCACCTCCGTGCGCGAGGCGCTGCGGCACCTGGAGATGCGCGGGATGGTCGATCGCCGCCGCGGACGGGGAACGGTGGTCGTGAGCATCGAGCGCCCCGAGCTCGGCGCGGCGATGCTCGGCAGCATGAGCGCCTCTGGCCGCGTCCTTCGCGAGGTGATGGACCTGCGCGCCGTCGTCGAGCCCCCCATCGCCGAGCGGGCGGCAGCGCGCGGCACGTCGTCCCAGATCAAGGCGCTCGGCGCCCTGGTCGACCAAGCCGAAGCACTGCAGTCCGAGGCCGAGGCCTCGGTCGAGTCGTTCATCGCGCTCGACATCGCGTTCCACACCGCGCTCGCCCGCATGACGCAGAACGAGATGCTCGAGCGGCTGTTGACCATCACGAACGAGTGGATGGGGCCCAGCCGCAACCGGACGCTGCAGACCGAACGCCGCGTGCAGCGCTCCATCGCCGCCCATCGGCAGATCTTCGACGCCGTCCGCCGACGGGACGCGCACCAGGCGAACATCATGATGACGCTCCACCTGGACGACATCCTCAAGATCATCACCAGCGATGGTCATGCCGACGCTGCCTGGACGGCGCCGACGACCGGCCACGACGAGGAGCACGCGTGACGAGCACGGAGACCAGCCCCCGGTGGGCGGTCGCGACCCCGCACGGCGCAGCGAGTGACGTGGCAGGGCAGGTGCTGCGCGGTGGAGGAAACGCCGTCGACGCAGCGCTCGCCGCTGCCGCGGCCCTGACGGTGGTGTATCCCAACCAGTGCTCGATCGGCGGCGACCAGATCGCCCTGGTGGGTCTGGCGGACGGCAGCGTCCACTGCGTGGACGGCAGCGGCGCAGCCGCTCTCGCGACCGACCTGCCCGACGTCCGGGCTCGGTACGACCAGATGCCGGTGGGCGGGTCGCTGGCCGTCACCGTCCCTGGAGTCCTGCACGCCTGGGACACGATGGCGCGGCAGTGGGGCACGCGGCGCCTCGCCGACGCGCTCGACACCGCGCGATCGATCGCGGAGGCCGGGGTGCCCGTGGCCGCCGGGCTCGCCCGCGATCTGGTCGCCGAACGTGACCGCCTGCTCGCCGACCCCGGTCTGGGCCAGCTGTTCCTGCAGGACGGCCTGCCGCTGGTCGAGGGTCACCCGTTGCGGCAGCCGGCGCTCGCCCGCACTCTGCAGCTTCTTCGCGACGAGGGCGTCTCAGCGTTCTACGGCGGCCAGGTCGGGGCTGCGGTCCTCAACACGTTGGGGCAGCAAGGTTCTGCGCTCTGCGCTGAGGACCTGCTGCGCCACCGCACGCGGGTGGTGGCGCCGCTGTCGGCGACGTTCCGCGGCCACGAGTACCTCACCGCTCCCCCGAGCAGCCAAGGCATCTTCTTCCTCGGCGGCCTGCAGGCCCTCGCCGCGCTCGAGCGCCGGCTCGGTCGACTGCTCGACCCCCTCGCTCACGACGCCGGTCTGGTCGCCCGGGTGCTCAGCACGATGGCCTGGCACCGGGACCGACTGCTGGGCGACCCCACCCAGGGTGCCGGGTTGGTCGACGAGGTCCTGTCGCCGTCCACCGCGGACGACCTGGCCGAGCGGCTGCTGTCCACCCCGACGGGCGTCGGCACCGACGTCCTGGACGCGCCGCACGCGCAGGGTCCGCGCTCGGGCGACACGGTCGCGGTGGTCGTGGCCGACGGCCGCGGCCAGTGGGTGTCACTCATCCAGAGCACGTTCCACGCCTTCGGCGCCGGGATCCTCGACCCCGAGACCGGCATCATCCTGCACAACCGGGGAGCGTCGTTCAGCCTCGATCCCCTCTCCCCGAACCGGTTGGGACCGGGCCGCGTCCCGATGCACACCCTCATGCCCGTGCTGGTGCGCCACGACGGGGAGGTGATCGGGTCGCACGGCACCATGGGTGGTCGCGCGCAGCCGCAGGTGCACACCCACGTCGCCATGCACCTGGAGGCCGGGCGCTCAGCGCAGGACGCGGTCTCGATGCCCCGGTGGATCCTCGGCGCCATGGAGGCCGGCGTGGACGGGCCCGCGCCGTCGCTGACCGTCAAGGTCGAGCAGGACGTGCCGGCACCGGCGCTCGCTGGGCTGCAGGCGGCGGGGTTCGGCGCGAGCGAGCTCCCTGCGCACGACGACGGGACCGGCCACTTCCAGGTGGTGCGCGTCGTCGACGGCGACCTGGCCTGCGCCAGCGACCCCCGAGCCGACGGCAGCGCGATCGTCGGCTGAGCGCCCGCGCTCGTCGTCCATCGCCCGGACAGCCGGAGGGGAAGTCCCGACCCGTGACCGACACCACCGTGAACCTGACGCTGTGGCTGCTCGCCGTGCTGCCCATCGTGGTCCTCGTGTCGCTGGTGGCCAGCGGGCGCCTCAAGACCGTGCCTGCCGCCGCGCTCACGCTGGCGTTGGCGCTCGTACTCGCCACCACCGCCTTCCGCGCCTCGGGGGCCGCGGTGACGTACGCGCTCGGCAAGGGGCTGTGGACCGGGCTGTGGATCCTGGGCGTCGTGTGGACGGCGCTCCTGCTGCACGCCGCGTGCCAGGCCATGGGCATGGGCTCGCTGGGCGGTCTGCTGGCGACGATCCTGCCTCGTGGCACGGAGAACGTCCTCGTCGCGGCCTGGATCTTCCCGTCGTTCGTGCAAGGGGTGGCGGGCTTCGGGACGCCGATCGTCGTGAGCGCACCGCTGCTGGTGTCCATGGGGCTGAGCAGGGTGCGCGCGGTAGCGCTGCCCCTGATCGGTTACAACTGGGCGGTCGGCTTCGGCTCGGTCGGCTCGTCGTTCTACATGGGTGCGCTGACGGCTCGACTCTCGGCGGCGGAGACGCATCAGTACGCCCTCACCGCGTCGGTCCTGCTGGGCGCCAACGCGATGCTCTCCGGGGTGCTCGTCGCCCTCATGCACGCAGGGCGCAAGGGCCTGGCTGAGGGCTGGCGGCTGATCGTCGTCGCCGGCCCGCTGATGGCGGTGACCCAGGCTCTCGTCGTCCACTTCGAGCCCGCGGTGGGCGCACTGGCCGGCGGCACGGCCGGGCTGCTGGTCGTCGCGGTGCGTGCAGTGCGCCACCACACCTCGCAGGTGCCGGGCGCCGACGACGTGCGGGAACCCGATGAGGTCACGGCGCTCGCCTCGGCGAGCGGCCATCGTCCGGCCACTTCTCCTGCTGACCAGGCCGGCGCCGCCGTCCGGCACGGCGACGCTGCGGACGAGGCGCGATCCTCCTTCGCCCAGCTCGCGCTGGTGATGCTCCCGTACGGCGTGCTCCTCGTGACGGTACTGGCGGTGCTGCTGCCCTCCGGCTCGCGTGGCTGGGTCAAGTCCCACCTGGTGTGGGGACCATCGTTCCCCGGCAGCACCACCGGACGCGGCGTGTCGACACCGGCGGTCGACTCCTACCAGGGCATCGCCCTGCTGGCGCATCCCGGCACGTTCATCCTGCTGGCCACCCTGCTCTCCGTCGGGTTCTGGATGCTCCGGGGGCGCTGGCCCCGTTCGGGTCTGCGCACGCTGGCGCCGACCTGGCTGCGGGCGGCCACGAGGTCCTCGTGGCCGGTGCTGATGCTGGCCTGTGTGGCGACCGTCATGTCGGACGCCGGCATGGTGCGGGCCATCGCGATCGGCATCTCCGAGGTCACGGGCCGGGCCTACCCGGCGCTGGCCGGGCTCGTGGGCGCCGTCGGGTCGTTCACGACGGGCAGCACCACCAGCTCGAACGCCCTCTTCGCGGGGTTGCAGGCCAATGTGGCTCACCTGATGCACGAACCAGCGAGCACGCTGCTCGCCGCGCAGCTCAGTGGCGGCAACGTCGGCAACTCCATCGCGCCCGTCGTGATCGTGATGGGGGCCGCCGCCGTAGGGGCCCGCGACAAGGTCGGCGAGATCTTCCGCGCGGTGATGGCGCCGGCCGCGGTCCTGCTGTTGGCTGTCGTTGCACTCACCGTCGCCTTCACTGTGATTCGGTAGACCCCATGGAGCCGATGGACGCCGTCTTGACGACAGCCCCACCGCGATTCTCCGAGGCGGAGGGCGCGGCCATCGGGCGCGCGTGCTTCGGTATCACGGCCGACGCCGCGGTCAGCCTCGGCAGCGAGCGTGACCAGACGTTCCTGCTGACGTCCGACCGGCGCCCAGTCGCGGTGTTGAAGGTGTCGAATGCCGCCGAGAGCACCGCCACGCTGGACATGGAAGCACTCGTCGTTCGACACATCGCGCGGGTCGACCCCTCGCTGCCGGTGGCCCGCCCCTTGATGCACCTGGCCGCCGAAGACCGCGACGACCCGCTGTCATACCGGGCGCGGACTCAGGCGGGCGACACCGATCACTGGTGCCGCGCCTATCCGGTGATCGAGGGACGGATGCGGTGCAGTCCCAGCGAGCTCACCGACCGGGCCGTCATCGCCTGGGGCGAGACCGTGGCCCGCCTGGCCAGGGCGATGCGCGGGTTCAGCCATCCGAGCGCCCACCGGCTCCTGCCCTGGGACCTGAAGTCCGTGCCGGCGGTACGCGGCATGGTCCCGGCCATCCGCGTCCCGGAGTGGAGGAACGCCGTCGAACAGACCCTCGACCGGTACGACGCCACGATCGCACCCCGTTGGGAGAGCCTGCGCCAGCAAGTCGTCCACGGGGACCTCAACGTCGACAACGCGATCGTCGACGACGACGGAACCATCACCGGGATCATCGACTTCGGCGACATGAGCCACACCGCGCTCATCACCGACCTGGCCTCGGTGATCGACTCCCTGGTGCTCGAGCGGCCCGGTGACGAGCCGTTCCGGATCGCGCGGCTGGTGCTCGACGGTTACCAGCGGATCACGCCGTTGGAGGACGACGAGCTCCTGCTGATCAGCGACGCCTGGGCAGCTCGCGCGGCAGCCGGGATCGCCATCGCGTCCTGGCGTAGCGCCGAGGGGCTGGAGGACCCGCAGTTCGCCGAGCGGGACGTCACCCGGCTCTTCGCCGTCCTGCAGCACCTGATCGACACCGGATTCGACGCAGCCGCCGAGCGGGTCAGCGGGATCAGCCCGACGCCGGCGCGCGACGAGCTGGTTCGCCGTCGGGAAGCGGCTTTCGGCCCGGCCATGGAGCCCCTGAGCTACGAGCAGCCTCTGCTGGTCTCCCACGCCACCGGCGTCTGGATGTACGACGCCGACGGTGAGCGCTTCCTCGACGCGTACAACAACGTCCCGTGCGTGGGCCACGCGCATCCGCGCGTCACCCAGGCCATCGCTCGACAGTCGCGGCTGGTCAACACGCACATGCGGTACCTGCACCCCCTGGCGGTCGAGCTCGCCGAGCGGCTGCTCGCCACCTGTCCACCTGAGCTCGACACCGTGCTGTTCGTCAACTCGGGCTCGGAGGCCAACGACCTGGCGTGGCGGCTCGCCTCTCACGTCACCGGCCGCCACGGGGCGCTCTGCACGCACTTCGCCTACCACGGCATCTCACACGCCATCGCACCCTTGTCGCCGGAGGTGCTGCGGCCCGGCCAGCAGAGCGACCACGTCGAGCGCTGGCATCCGGCCGACGCCTACCGGGGCGAGCACCTCGACGCCGCGGAGTTCGTGAAGGCACTGGGCCGCCTGGAGGCCAGAGGAGCTCCGCCGGCCGCGGTGATCCTCGACGGGGTCATGCAGAGCGACGGCGTCCAGGTGCTGTCGCCGGAGTACGTGTCCGACCTGCTCCTGCGCACGCACGAGGCAGGAGCGCTGTGGATCGCGGACGAGGNGGACTTCGTCACGCTCGGCAAACCGATGGGGAACGGGCATCCCATCGCGGCTGTCATCACGCGGCGGGAGTACCTCGCGGACTTCGCTGACGAGACCGTCATCTTCTCGACGTTCGGGGGAAACCCTGTCTCTGCCGCGGCGGGACTGGCGGTGCTCGACGTCCTCGAGGACGAGCGCGTGCTGCCGCGGGTCATGACCACGGGCGAAGCGCTTCGCGAAGCCGTCCGCGAAGCCACCCAGGACGTCGGGTGCGTCGGCGACGTCCGAGGAGTCGGGCTGGCCAACGGCATCGAGATCGTCACTGACAGGGTGACCAAGGACCCCGATCCGGTCACTGCGTCGCACCTCAAGAACGCGATGAAGCGGCACGGCGTGCTGATCGGAACCACCGGCCCTGCGGGCAACGTGCTCAAGGTGCGGCCCCCACTCGCCTTCACCGAGAGGGAGGTCCCGGTCTTCACCGCCGCGCTGGCGGCCTCACTGCGCGAGCTCGACCTGCACCCCTGAGCGCCAGCTGACCCGGCGCACTTCGGTGCCTACCCCTGCGAGCCGCCGTGGGGGCCCGGATCTACGAGAGCCGGCAGCGGGACTTGAACCCGCAACCTTCCGATTACAAGTCGGGTGCGCTACCAGTTGCGCCATGCCGGCGAAGACAGAGCCGAGTCTAGTGGCGGTCGCGACCGGCGGGGGTTCCGGGAAGTGGCCGCTCTCGCGACCACCCCCGGACCCCACCGCGGTCAGGACGTCATCGCGCGGCGTCCTCGAGCGTGCTCGTGTCGATGACGAACCGGTACCGGACGTCGGAGGCGAGCACGCGCTCGTACGCCTCGTTCACCTTGTCGGCGGGGATCACCTCGACCTCGGCCCCGATCCCCTTCTCGGCGCAGAAGTCCAGCATCTCCTGGGTGAGCGCGATGCCACCGATCATCGAACCGGCGAACGAGCGCCGGGCGCCGATGAGCGAGAAGACGTCGAGGCTCAGCGGCTCGGGCGGCGCGCCGACGTTCACCATCGTGCCGTCGACGGCCAGCAGACCCAGGTAGGCGTTGAGGTCGACCGGTGCGCTCACCGTGTTGATGATGAGGTCGAACTGGTTCGCCAGCTGCTCGAAGGTCGTCGGGTCGGACGTCGCGAAGTACGCGTCCGCCCCGAGCCGCAAGCCGTCCTCCTGCTTCTTCAGCGACTGCGACAGCACGGTGACGTGCGCGCCGAGGGCGTGCGCGATCTTGACGGCCATGTGCCCCAGACCGCCCAGGCCGACGACGGCGACCTTGCTGCCGGGGCCGGCGTCCCAGTGGCGCAGCGGCGTGTACGTCGTGATGCCGGCGCACAGCAGCGGCGCGGCGGCCGCCGAGTCGATGCCCTCCGGCACGCGCAGCACGTAGTCGGCGTCGACGACGACGTGCGTCGAGTAGCCGCCCTGCGTCGTGGTGCCGTCGCGGTCGGTGGCGGCGTAGGTGCCGACCATGCCCTTGACGCAGTACTGCTCGTCGCCGTTCTTGCAGTTCACGCACTCGCCGCACGAGTTGACCATGCAGCCCACGCCGACGCGGTCGCCGACCTGGTGCCGCGTGACGTCGCTGCCCACCTCGGTGACGACCCCCACGATCTCGTGACCCGGCACGACCGGGAAAGGCTGAGGCCCCCAGTCGCCGTTGACGGTGTGGATGTCGGAGTGGCAGATGCCGGCGTGAGTGATCTGGATGAGGACGTCGTTCGGGCCGACCTCACGGCGCTCGATCGTGGTGGGAGCCAGCGGCTCACCGGCGGCCGGTGCTGCGTACGCGTTGACGCGCATGGGTTCCTCTCGACGGGATGCGGATGGCGGAGATCACCCGTGGTGCACGAGGACTCTTCCCTCAACGGTAGAAAGTTGAAGCAGTTCCGTCAAAGCCGCACCGTTTCGGGGCAGATCGGGCACGATCGGCCAGCGCTTGTGACCCTGGGGCATGCGAGCACTCACCTGGCAGGGCAAGCGCGACGTGCAGGTCACCGACGTCCCCGACCCGCGCATCGAGCAGCCGACCGACGCCGTCATCAAGGTCACGTCCACCGCGATCTGCGGCAGCGACCTGCACCTGTACGAGGTGCTCGGGCCGTTCCTCAGCCCGGGCGACGTGCTGGGCCACGAGACCATGGGCGTCGTCGAGGAGGTCGGCTCCGACGTCCACCACATCGCACCCGGCGACCGCGTCGTCGTGCCGTTCAACATCTCGTGCGGCAGCTGCTGGATGTGCTCGCGCGGCCTGTTCGCGCAGTGCGAGACGACGCAGGTGCGCGATCAGGGCAAGGGCGCAGCGCTGTTCGGCTACACCTCGCTCTACGGCTCGGTGCCGGGCGGTCAGGCCGAGTACCTGCGCGTCCCTCAGGCGCAGTTCGGCCCAATCAAGGTGCCGGACGACGTCCCCGACGAGCGCGTGCTGTACCTCTCCGACATCCTGCCCACCGCCTGGCAGGGCGTCGCGTACGCCGACGTCCCCGAGGGCGGGACCCTCGCCGTCATCGGCCTCGGACCGGTGGGCCAGCTCGCCACACGGGTCGCGCAGCACCTCGGCGTCGAGCGCGTGATCGGCGTCGACATCGTGCCGGAGCGCCTGGCCCTGGCCGCCGCGCACGGTGTCGAGACCCTGAGCCTCGACGACGTCGACGACGTGGCAGCGGCACTCATCGACCTCACCGGTAGCCGGGGCCCCGACAGCGTGATGGAGGCCGTCGGCATGGAGGCGCACGGGTCGCCACGCGGCAAGCTCGCGCACGCGGCGGTCGGGATGCTGCCCGACGCCATCGCGAAACCGTTGGCCGACAAGGCAGCCATCGACCGGCTCGACGCACTCCACACGGCGATCAAGGCGACACGGCGCGGCGGCACGGTGTCGGTCAGCGGCGTCTACGGCGGCGAGCTCGACCCCATGCCGATGATGGAGATGTTCGACCGAGGCCTCCAGCTGCGCATGGGCCAGTGCCACGTGAAGCGCTGGATCGACGACATCCTGCCGGTCGCCCTCGCCGACGGCGACCCGCTCGGCCTCGAGTCGCTGGCCACCCACCACCTGCCGCTCGAGGAGGCCCCGCAGGGCTACGAGACGTTCCAGCACAAGGCAGATGGCTGCGTGAAGGTGGTGCTCCAGCCGTGACGGACGGCGCCGCTGGGGTCGTCCGCGACGTCGTGCTGGTGACCGGAGCCACCAGCGGCATCGGCCTGGCCGTGGCGGTCGAGGTGTCCGAGCGCGGTGGGCACCTGGCCCTCGTGGCCCGCTCGGCCGACCGGCTGCGCGACGTCGCGGCGCAGTGCCGGACGGCCGGGGCGGCGTCCGTCACGACCCACGCGGTCGACGTCACGGACGCCGAGGCGGTGCAGGCGGCGGTCGACGCGGTGGTCGACGGTCACGGCCGACTGGATGCCGTGGTGCACAGCGCAGGCGTGGTGGCCTACGGGCGCCTGGAGGAAGTGCCGGCCGAGGTGTTCGACGGCGTGGTGGGCACCAACGTGCTCGGCTCCGCGAACGTCGCGCGCGCCGTCCTGCCCGCCATGCGCGCCGCCGATCATGGCCGGCTCTACCTCGTGGGCTCGGTGATCGGCGGCATCGGCGTACCCGGCATGGGCGCCTACGTCGTGAGCAAGTGGGGTGTGCGCGCGCTGGCGCGCCAGCTGCAGCTGGAGAACCGCGACCGCCACGGCGTGCACATCACCCTGGTGCGCCCCGGCAGCGTCGACACGCCCATCTACACGCTGGCCGCGAACTACTCCGGCTTCGTCGGCGCACCACCACCGCCGGTCTACCGGCCCGCGACCGTGGCGCGGCGCATCGTCGAGTCGTTCGACAAGCCCCCGCGGGTGCTGAACGTCGGCATCGCGAACCCGTTGATGCTGCTGGGGTTCGCCCTGCTACCCGCGGTCTACGACGTGCTGGTCGGTCCACTGTTCCGGGTGCTGGGCCGCACCGGCGAGCGCGTCGGCCCGACCCCCGGCAACGTCCTCGCACCCACACCGGACGGCGAGCGCCTGCGCGGGTGAGTCAGTCGGCGTCGCTGGTGAGCGTCAGCTCGGCCCGGTGGGCGCGCAGCACGAGCTCGCCGTCCTCGAGCTGGACGGTCAGTCGGCTGTCGACGCGCAGGTTCACCTGCTAGTCATCGGTCGGTGCCGCGCCCGGCTTGAGTCGCCGCGCTCAGGTGGCCACGGCGCGGTCGACGAACGCCTCGAGCCGCTGCTGCAACCGCTCGATGCGCTGCGGCGCCGGCAGGCTCTCGCCCTGCGGCAGCTCGAGCTTGCGCAGCCCGCGGACGTTCGCCGAGCAGGCGAGGTCGGCGCACACGTAGGTGCCCACGGTGTTTCCTCCGCGACCGGCAGCGCCGGCGCGAGGGGCCACGAAGAGGTCGATCTCGGACGACGTCCGCACCGCCCAGCAGATGGCGCAGATCGACGTCCCCTTGCGTCGTCCGGAGTCCTGCGGGGCGCGCAAGGCCAGCCCAACGAGATCACCCCGGTGAGGAGCCACGAGGAAGGCGCGGCGGTCGGCGCGCGGGTCGCGCCAGCCCAGGTAGTCGAGCTGATCCCACGGCTGCGTCGCGAGGTCGGTCGGCACCGGCAGCGCCTTCAGCTGGCTGCGGGAGGTGTTGACGAACGAGGCCTTGAGCTCTTCTGGCGTTAGCGGTTCCACCACCGCAGGCCATCACGGGTGTGGCGGGCCGGGCAAGTGCTTTGCCCGGCCCACCACGGTTTCCCCCGTTCTCAGCCGGTGAAGGGCACCGTGACCTTCGAGCGGTCACCAATGCCGAGCGCGGTCGGCGTGCTGCCGATCGCGTTCCACACCTCGACCTTCACCGTGCCACCGACCAGGTCACCGAGGGCGCCCGTCGCCGACGTCAGGCCCTTGCCCTCGGTGTAGTGCTCCCAGCCGGTCACCGGGTCGGTCGCGAAGTAGTCGTAGGTCTCCACCCGGTCGAAGGTGCCGTCACCGGTGAGGTCGTACGACACCCGCACCTGCGTGCCGTCACCGACGTTGCTGCCGGCGTCGAGCCACAGGTCGAAGCTCGTCCGTCCACCCGTGTACGAGGCCGTCACGCCGCGGGTGGCGTAGACGACCGGCTGGTGCGGCGTGCCGACCCAGCTCCCGTCGGCCGCTGCGACCGACGTCGTGCCGGCGGTGCCGCTCGCGCCCGACAACCCGGTGTCGCCCTGCAGGTACATCGCCGGAGCGAAGCTCGACGAGTCCCCACCGGACGGCGGCGTGGTGACCGAGCCGCCGGTGAAGGGCAGCACCAGCTTCGAGGAGTCGCCGATGCCGAGGGTCGTGGCACCGCTGCCGATCGCGTTCCAGACCTCGATCTTCACCGTGCCGCCGGTGAGGTTCCCCAGCGTGCCGCTGGACGACCGCAGGCCCTGGGTCGACGTGTAGTGCTCCACACCGGCGACGGGGTCGGTGGCGTAGTAGCGGTAGGTCTCGACGCGGTCGAACGTGCCGTCCCCCGTGAGGTCGTACGACACCCGGGCCTGCACGCCGTTGCCCACGGCGGTGCCGGCGTCGACCACGAGGTCGAACCCGGTCGATCCGCCGTCGTACGCCGCCGTCACGCCGGTGAGGGTGAACGTCTTCGCGTTCGTCGGCGTGCCGTCGTGGTTCCCGTTCGCCTGCGCCACGGAGGCGCTCCCGCCGGGGGCTGCCGTGCCACCCAGCGCGTCACCGGCCAGCAGGTACTGCGTGCGGCTGAACGGCTCCGACGGCGGGGTGGTCGTCGTCGTGGACGTCGGCGGCGTGGTGGGAGGCGTGGTGGTGGTGGTGGTCGGGCTCGGCGTCGGGCCGGTGGGCGTAGGCGTGGCCGTGTCCGTCGGCGTCGGGCCGCCCGGCACGTCCACGCCGCCAGTGGCGCTACCACCGCTCCACGTCTGCGCGCCCTTGGCCACGGTCTTGCCGGCCGGCACGGCGAGCGTCGTGCCGTCGGAGAAGGTCACCGTGATGGGCTCGGCCGTGATGTTCGACGCGACGTAGGTGCGAGCACCGTCCTTGCTGAAAACCTTGGCCAGCGGGTGGTTCGCGGTCACCGACGTGTCGACGTTGCCCAGCGCCGCGAGGTTGCGGATCCAGTGGAAGGTGTGGGCCTTGCTCTCGCCCTCCTCACTCGTGAACGTGCTGTTGGCACGGAAGTTCTGCAGCGCCTTGTCCCCGTCTCCGAGCGCCAGGAACTCCCAGATGACGTCCTGCCAGACGGTTGGCGGCCCGCCGTTGTTGGTGACGAGCTCGTCGTAGTTCTTCAGGACGTACGCCGGGTCGTTGCCCAGGTAGAAGTGGCCGCCGGTGATCGGCAGCATGTTGATGCCCTGGATCATCTCGGGGTCGGAGGAGAACCACGTGGCGTAGGCGCCGCCGTCGCCCCACACCATGCCAACCGTCTTGTGCTTGAACGCGTCCGGGAAGTTCTGGTCGTGGACGTCGAACCAGTACTCCGAGATCGCGGCGGACTGGGTGGTCCAGATGAAGATGCCTTCGTCACGCACGGCGGTGTTGCCCGTGGCCTGACCCCACTGGATCAAGGCGTTCGCGAAGTTCATGCCCTCCGACGACGACTCCTGGTTGTTGCCCGCGAAGAACGGCGCCAGGCCGGACGCCCAGTCGTGGCCGGCGTAGATGTCGAAGTCCCGCAGGTACGGGAAGCGCGTGTCGGTGCGGTCGTAGTTGTTCGCGTCGCGGATGAGCAGGTCGACCATGCCGCCGTAGTGGTTGGTGGATGCCCAGGTGGGGTCGAACTTCGCCACCGTGGCCGCGGCCGCGACGAAGTAGCCGTAGTGGAAGTGGTGGTCGTTGAGGTCCTGGTCTGACCCGTATGACGCCGGGTAGCCGATGAGCGTGCCCCAGTTCTTGTCGTAGTAGAAGAGCTGGCTCGTCTCACCCGGGCTGGCGGTGAGCCAGTTCGTGAGCCGCTTCTTCATGGCCGCCACGGCCGCGTCGCGGACGTCGGTGATCCCGAGCTGGTCGGCGATCTCGGCGATGCGCGCCGCCCGTCCAAGGCCCTTACCGGCCCAGTAGGTGTCCTTGCCGCTGATGCCTTCCGGGTTGGCCAGCTCGTTCTTGAGGTAGCTCGTGATCGTGCTGAGGTCAGCGCCGGACGAGTCCCCGACCGCCGGCACCTCAGGCAGGACGCCGGTGTACTTCATGCTGGTCGCGAACGACGAGACGCCCGTGAGCACACGCATCTGGCCGCGCGGGGAGACGTAGCTGGGCTTGATCGGCGTCGCCGAGACGAGGCTGCGCCACTGGTGCGGGTACAGCGCCACCACGGTCTTGGTCTCGTCGCCCTCCATGGCCTTCGTGGTGAACGCGTAGGTCGTGCGCACGGTGCTCGACGCCTGGTTGTAGGCGTAGGTCATCTTCGTGCCGGTGACGTGGGCGTACGCGTACCTGCCGTACTCGGCGGCCAGCGCCGCCTTGTCCGTGGCTCCACCCGGCAGGACGGCCACCGAGAAGTAGCCCTTGCGGCCCAGGGTCGAGGTGATGCCGGCACCGCTGACGGTCCAGGTCGAGCCGGTCGGTGCGTAGGCCACGTAGTCGTGCCCGTGCACCGTGAAGCCGATCGTGGCTCCGTCGTTCAGCCACACCGTCGGCGCGGCAGCCGCCGTGATCCGCGCGTTGCCGCCCGCGATCCGGTAGTAGCTGAACGGCAGGCCGTGACCGATGGTGGCTCGCATGCTGCGTGCGCCGTCGCTCCAGTCAGCCGTGACGGTCCAGTCGGTCCAGTCGGCTGCCTTGACCACGGGCGCGGCGAGACCGGTCACGCCGACCCGGACGTCCTCGGCGTACGGGTAGTGGTACTCCCCCGTGCCCGTCGCGGTGCCGGTGATGGTCGGGGTGGTCGTGTACGAGAGCCCGAGGCCGTCGTTCTCCGCGTGAAAGGCGAGCGGGTGGGCCATGAGGTTCTCGCTCGTGGCGCAGTTGTTGCGCTTCCAGATCAGCGACGACCACCAGTCGTTGGTCGGGATCGCACCCTTCGGCGCATCGTCGGTGACGAACACGCGCGGGTCGGTGCTGACCCTGCCGCAGCCCTGGGGCAGCACACCTCCGGGCGGCAGCGTCTCGGTGTAGCTGCCCTCACCGACGGTGCTGGCCTGCGCGGTGCCGCTGACCGCCATCGCCGCGACGGTCAGCAGCCCGGCGACCAGCGTCGACGCGGCGGCTACCGCCACCGCACGAAACCGGGCGGGACGGTGGAACAGACGGATGGTTCGTGGCCCAGGACTACCTGGTGCGCTGTGGTCCCCGAGATGTGAGGTCATGCGGTCATCACCCTTGCTGTCAGGAGAACGAGCGTCGTGAGAGCGCTCTCATGACCAGCGAGAGTAGGATTCCCGTTCCGCCCCGTCAATGGGGAGTTGCCCGAATTGTTCGCCCGAGTTGTTCGTGGGGCCCTATCGCTGCGGCGCCGTCAGCTCGCCCAGCAGCCCCTCGACGCGACGCCGGATCTCGTCGCGGATCGGCCGCACCGCTTCGATCCCTTGACCGGCCGGATCGTCGAGCACCCAGTCCTCGTAGCGCTTGCCGGGGAAGAAGGGGCACGCGTCGCCGCAGCCCATCGTGACGACCACGTCGCTGGCCCGCACCGCCTCGGTGGTGAGCACCTTCGGCACCGCCGCGGTGATGTCGATGCCGACCTCGCGCATCGCTTGCACCG
Source organism: Angustibacter sp. Root456 (assembly GCF_001426435.1). NCBI lineage: Bacteria > Bacillati > Actinomycetota > Actinomycetes > Kineosporiales > Kineosporiaceae > Angustibacter > Angustibacter sp. Root456. Next base: position 22,621 of record NZ_LMER01000020.1, read on the forward strand.
CAACGGGATTGATGTGCTCGGCCGGCATCGACCCCGCAGACAGCACCTCGACGGCGCCACCCGACAGGTGCGCGAGGAAGCCGGCGGCCATCTGCGACCGCCCTGCGTTGTGGACGCAGACGAACAGGACGGTCGGCCTGGTCATCGCTCACCTCGAGCCGGGTAGGGGGTCAGGGGCTCGGGGAAGAGCCGCGGCCTGACCCACAGCGAGACGTACACCAGTCCCACGAGCACCGGCACCTCGATCAACGGCCCGACGACACCGGCCAGCGCCTGGCCGGACGTCGCACCGAACGTCGCGATGGCCACCGCGATCGCGAGCTCGAAGTTGTTGCCTGCGGCGGTGAACGCGAGGGTGGCCGCGCGGGGGTAGGGCAGCCCGAGCAGCCGCGCGAGCAGCATCGAGCCGCCCCACATCACCGCGAAGTACACGCCGAGCGGCAGCGCGATGCGGGCGACGTCCAGCGGCCGGCTCGTGATCGCCTCACCCTGCAGGGCGAACAGGATGACGATGGTGAAGAGCAGGCCGTAGAGCGCCCAGGGCGCCACCTTCGGCAGGAAGCGCTGCTCGTAGGCCTCCCGGCCCGACGTCCGCTCGCCGATCCGGCGGCTGAGAAAGCCTGCGAGCAAGGGGATCCCGAGGAAGATCAGGACGCTGCGCGCGATCGACCAGGCCGACACGTCGAGGCCCGTGGTGTCGAGACCGAGCCAGCCCGGCAGCACCGACAGGTAGAACCAGCCGAGCAGCGAGAAGGCGACTACCTGGAACACCGAGTTCAGCGCCACGAGCACCGCTGCGGCCTCGCGGTCACCGCAGGCCAGGTCGTTCCAGATGATCACCATGGCGATGCAGCGCGCGAGCCCGACGACGATGAGGCCGGTGCGGAACGCCGGCAGGTCGGCGAGGAACAACCAGGCGAGCGAGAACATGAGCGCCGGACCCACCAGCCAGTTGAGCACCAGCGAGGTGACGAGCATCCGGCGGTCGCGAGTCACCGTGTCGAGCCGGTCGTAACGCACCTTGGCCAGCACCGGGTACATCATCACCAGCAGTCCCAGCGCGATGGGCAGCGAGACGCCCGCCAGCTGGACGGCGCCGAGGGCCTCGCCGAGGCCCGGCACCAACCGCCCCAGAGCCAGCCCGGCAGCCATGGCGGCGAGGATCCACACCGGAAGGCCCCGGTCGAGCCGCGACAGCTGCGCGTAGACGGCCGCGTCGCCGTCGGACGTCGTGGGCAGGCCACTCATCGCGGGTCCAGTGCCGTGCGCAGGGCGGCCAGCGCTGTGGGGACGACGGCGTACCAGACGTTGCGCCCACGCCGCTCGCTCGTGACGAGTCCGGCTTGGGCCAGCACCTTGAGGTGGTGGCTCACCGTCGGCTGGCTGCGCCCCACCGGGTCCACGAGGTCGCAGGCGCAGACGGCACCACCCTCGGCCGTCGCCAGCAGCGAGACCAGACGCAGGCGCACCGGGTCGGCGAGTGCGGAGAACTGCAGGGCCAGGGTCTCGGCGTCGCGTTCGCCCAGTGGCTCGGCCGCCAGCGGCGCACAACAGGCCTGGGCGCCACGCTGCCCCACCACCGGTAGCCCTCGCGTCGGCTCTGTTCTCGTCACACATCACATATTGACAGCAGTCGATGGATGGATGCAACATGCCATATCGATGACGGTGAATGGATCACCGTCCGGAACAGAGGAGCCCACCGTGTCCCGAGTCCAGCTCGCCCTCAACGTCGACGACATCGAAGCGGCCACGGCGTTCTACCGCCGGCTGCTCGGCGTCGAGCCGGCCAAGACCCGCCCCGGCTACGCCAACTTCGCCGTCGCCGACCCGCCCCTGAAGCTCGTGCTGATCGAGAACCCCGGCCAGGGCGGCACCCTCAACCACCTCGGCGTCGAGCTGGCCGACGTCGACGCCGTCGACGGCGAGCAGACCCGCCTCGCTGCGGCCGGGCTCGCCTCGGTCGACGAGCGCGGCACCACCTGCTGCTACGCCAAGCAGGACAAGTTCTGGGTCGAGGGCGCACCGGACGGCGAGCGCTGGGAGGTCTACACCGTGCTGGCCGACAGCGAGACCTTCTTCGCCGCCGACGACAGCAGCCCGGCGTGCTGCGGCTCCGCCGTCCCGGACGCCGAACCGGCCGGCTGCTGCTGAGCGGGCGCGCGTCAGGGCGCGTAGCCTGCACCGATGCGCAAGGTCGTGCTCTACACCCTGATGACGCTGGACGGCGCCGTCGACCACCCCGAGCAGTACTTCGCCCCCGAGCCGGGCGAGGTTCCGGTCTTCGACGCCGAGATGGACGAGTTCGAGCGCGGGCTGATCGCCACGCAGGACGCCGTGCTGCTCGGCCGGGGCATGTACGACGAGTGGGCGCAGTTCTGGCCGACGGCGTCCCACGAGCCGTTCGCGAGCTTCATCAACGGCGTGCAGAAGTACGTCGTCACCTCGAGCCCGCTGACGGCGCAGTGGGGCCCCGCCGAGGCGCTCATCGGCCCGCTCGAGACCTCCGTGCGCGAGCTGACGAGCCGGCCCGGCGGCGACATCGGCGTCCACGGCAGCATCGAGCTGGCCCGGTCACTGCTGCGCGCCGGGCTGGTCGACGAGCTGCAGCTCGTCGTCGCGCCGTCGACCGGCTTCGGTGGACGCCGCCTGTTCGAGCCCGGCGACGACCGCCGTCAGCTGCAGCTGACGAGCTCGCGCTCGACGCCGAGCGGGGCCCTGCTGCTCTCGTACCGCTCGCGGTAGAGGTCTGCAGCCTCTCGAAAGGCCTTGAGCGCGTAGGTCGGCACCTTCATCCCCTGCCGGTGCGCCCACAGCAGGTGCGACTCGACCCGGGCGATGTCACGCACGTGGTGCTCGATCTGGCTCTCGAGGTCCATCTGCACGATGAGGGCGCCGTATTCGGCCCGCTGCTCGCGGTTGCCGGCTCCCACCAGACCGAACGTGCGCGACCGCAGGAACCGCGCCAGCGAGAGCTGCCACGGCGCCAGCGCCCCGGACTCCACGAGGTGCGTGGCGCTCATCCGGTAGAACGCGAAGTGCCCCGGCTCCTGCGCCTTGATCGCGTCGATCACGGTGCGCTGCACCGCTGTCTCACCCATCTCGCCCAGGCCGTCACTGAACCCCTGGTAGGCGATCGTCGCCGAGCGCTCGGTGGCCGCGCCCGTGAGGTAGTAGAGCAGCCGGATCACCTCGTGCACCGGGCGGATGTGCGCGATCGCGCCGAGCAGCCGGATCTTGGGGCTGACCGTGTCGAGGTCGGCCTCGGTGGGCGGCAGTCCGATGCGGCGTCCCAGCTCGTCGAGCAGTGCGCCGTGGTGCTCCTCCTGGGGCCCCCACACGTCGTTCGCGAAGGTCTGGTCGACGTCGCTGGACCCCGGCAGCAGCACCGCCAGCTCGAGCACGTTGCGCTCCACCTCCATCTCGACGCGAGCCATGTACGACAGGACGTCGGCGAAGCGCTCGCGCACGGCGTCGGGGTCGCGCATCGTGAAGTCGGCGGAGTCCAAGGGGATCGGCGGGTGCTTCTCGCCCAGCCGCTGGACGTGGTCGCGGATCCTGGTGTCGGTGGCCACGGGGCTGCTCATGATGACGGTTCGGCGCCGAGCGCCGCGCGGATTGGCGTAGGGGCGCTGCCCAGCTTCACGTCCCCCGAGCACGGTCCGGACGACGACCTGCCGGCTGCGACTGCTCGACCGGCTCGTCGGCGGCCAGCACGTCGGGCAGTCGGCGCTGCCGGACGGCGGTGACGGCGCCGGACAGCACCAGGCCGACGCCAGCCACGACGAACAGCCAGCCCAGCGGGAGCCCGTGCAGCGCCGCTGCGGCGACCACAGGGGCGGTCACCTGCGGGGCCGTGGGCACCGAGCCCATGACGGTCCACATGCGGGCGCCGAAGGCGCACGAGTCGGGCCGCTCGATGCCCGGGTACGGCGAGCGCTCCGGGCGGTGACGAGGCGCAGACGATCTTGGGCCGCTCCATCTCGAAGAACCGGCGAGAACCCGGCGAGAACCCAGCGAGAACCCAGCGAGAACCCGGACGATCCGGACGCACCGGGGTGCCGCGAAGGCCTTCCCATCTGACACGATGCGGGCATGAACGGTGAGGCGGCGCAGACGGCTCAGGCGAGCACGCCCGAGCCCGCCGACCGTCGTCCGCAGTTCGCCGAGCAGGCCGTCGAGATCCTGGCCCGCGCACAGGCCCACGCCGACCAGCTGACCGCCTCGGCGGAGGAGCACGCCAACCGGGTGCGGCTGCAGGCCGACACCGAGGTGCGCCGGCTGCTCGCCGACGCGCGAGCGCAGGCGGAGCGGCTCACCGCGGAGAGCGGCACCCGGCGCGCCGACGCCGAGCGGCTGCACGCGCGCGCCAAGGAAGCCGCCGCGGACGCCGAGCACCAGCTGGCCGAGGCCGACCGCACGCTGGAGTCGGCCCGTGCGGAGGCCCAGAACCTCGTCGCGGACGCCGCCGAGCAGGCCTCCCTGGCACTGGCCTCTGCCGACACGACCAGCGAGCAGCTGGTCACCCAAGCCCGCGAGGAGGCCGCACGGCTGCGTGCCGACAGCCAGGCCGAAGCCGACCAGCGGCTGACCAGCGCCTCCGCCGAGCAGGCTCGAGCACTGGCCTCGGCCGGCGACGTGGCGCGCCTGAGCCGCGAGCTGGCGGCGCAGCGCCTCGCCGAGGTGGGCGAGCGCGTGCGCGACCAGCTGGCCGCAGCAGCCCGCAGCGCCGAACTGACGCTCGCCGACGCCGAGCAGCGGGCCGCCGCATCGCTGCAGCAGGCTCGGGACGAGGCGGAACGGTTGCGCGCCGAGGCGGCCGCCGAGGCCGAGCAGGTGCACGAGGCCCTGGCGCGCGAGCGCGAGCAGGCCTCCGCCGCCCTCGCCCGCGAGCGCCAGGAGGTCGAAGAGCACAACGCCGCTCGCATGGCCGAGGCCGAGGAGCAGCTGGCCTGGACCAAGCGCACGGTCGAGGAGCTGCTCGCGACCGCCGAGGCCGAGGCCCAGCGCGCCCGAGAGCAGGGCCAGGCCGCCGCAGCCGAGCACCTCGAGGCCACCCGCCAGCGCACCGAGAAGCTGCTCGCCGACGCCGCCACCGAGCGCGAGGCCCGCCAGCGCGAGCACGACGAGCAGCTGGCCCGCGCCGCGGCCGAGGCACAGGCTGAGACCGAGCGGATCCGCGCCCAGGCCCGGGCCCACCACGACGAGCTCGCCCGCGAGGCCGAGCGGCTCACCGCCCAGGCCGCAGACGACGAGAAGCGCGCCGCCGAGCGAGCCCAGCGGCGCCTCGACGAGGCCGAGGCCGGGGCGCGCAGCCTGCGCGAGCGCGCCGCCGACAACCTGTCGAAGGCCCAGCTCGAGGCGCACACGCTGCGCCGCGACGCCCGCGCCGAGTCCACGCAGCTCGTCGCCTCCGCTCGGGCCGAGGCCGACCAGCTGCGGGCCGAGGCGCGCCGCCTGCTCGCCGACTCCCGCGCCGAGGTGGCCGCCCTGGCCGAGCGTCGCGCGGCGATCGAGAAGGAACTCGGCAACCTGTCCGGCGTCATCGAGGCGCTCGCCGTCCCTGAGTCGGTCGAGCAGCTGAGCGCTCAGGCCGAGGATCCGGGCGACCCGGCCGCCGAGTCACCGCCTGACGAGAGCTGAACCTGCCTACCCCCTCCTGCACCACCCACTCCCCACACAGAGGTAAGAGACGGACATGAGCGACACCCCCCAGTTCCGGACCGTCCTGCGCGGCTACGAGCCCGCGGAGGTCGACGCGACCTTCCGCGACCTGCGCGAGCAGCTCGCCCGCACCCGCGAGGCCGCGAACCAGGCCGCTCAGGCCCAGGCTCGCGCCGACGAGCTGGCCGGCCGGGTGCGCGTCCTGGAGGCGCAGGCCGAGGCCAAGGCAGCCGAGCCGCCCGCGCAGGTGGAGTCCGAGCCGACGTTCGAGAAGCTCGGCGCCCGGGTGGCGCAGATCCTGGGCCTCGCCGACGAGGAGGCCGCCGAGCTGCGCGCCAAGGCGCACAGCGACGCCGAGGAGCACAAGAAGGCGGTGCACGCCTCCACCGAGTCGCTGCGCCAGGAGGCCGACCGGTACGCCGAGGAGCGCCGCAGCGCCGCCGACGCCGAAGCCCAGCGGATCCTCGAGGACGCCAAGCGCAAGGCCGACGAGATGCTCGACGACGCCGACCGCGAGGCCACCGCCCGTCGCGGCGAGGCCGAGGCCGTCTACGAGAACCAGCGCGCCAACGCCGCCAAGGCCGCCGCGGACTTCGAGACCACGCTCGCCCAGCGCCGGCAGCGGGCCGAGAAGGAGTTCATGGACCGCTCCACCGCGGCCGAGCGCGAGCTCGAGGCACTGCAGGAGCGCACCGAGCAGCTGCGCCAGGAGTCCGAGCGGGCCCAGCGCGAAGCCGCGGCGCGCGCCGGTCAGGAGCTCGAGGAGGCCCGACGCAAGGCCGCCGAGATCGTCACCGAGGCCGAGGCTCGGGCCGCGCGGATTCGCACCGAGTCCGAGCGCGAGCTCGCAGCCGCCACGCAGCGCCGCGACAGCATCAACGCCCAGCTCACCAACGTCCGGCAGATGCTCGCGACGCTGTCGGGCACCTCGCCTGCGGCGTTCGCGCACCTGGGTGGTGACGGCGAGCCCGCGGGCGAGGCCGCGCCGGCTGAGGCGGCTGAGGCGGCTGAGCAGACCGCTGACACCGCCGAGGCGCAGCCGGCCGAGGGCGAGCAGACCGAGGCGCAGCCGGCCGAGGGCGAGCAGACCGAGGCGCAGCCGGCTGAGGGTGAGCAGACCGAAGGTGAGCAGGCCGAGGCACAGCAGACCGTCGAGGTCGAGCAGCCGCAGGCTGCAGGGCGCGGCGGCAAGCGGCGCTGACCGATCTCGTGGGGGCCCGTGCCACCGCTGCGCGCCTGACGGCGCAGCGGCTGGCCGGGCCCCCTGCCACGTCCGCTGACGACGTGGTCACCCGGCTGCTCGCCGTCCAGGCCCAGGATCCGCGCGGCTTCCGGCTCGCCGTCCGCAGTCGCAGCACGGGACTCACCGCCGCGGACGTCGACGCCGCGCTCACCGAGCGCCGTTCACTCGTCGTGGGCTGGCTGCAACGCGGCACGCTGCACCTGGTCCGGGCCGACGACTACTGGTGGCTGCACCCGCTCACCACCCCGCAGCTGCACACGAGCAACCAGCGGCGGCTGCGCCAGGAGGGGGTCGACGAGGTGCACGCCGCGCACGGCGTGCAGGTGGTGCTGGACGCCGTGGCGCACGGCCCGCGCACCCGCGAGGAGCTGCGGGCGCGGCTCGACGACGCCGGCGTCCCCACCGCACGGCAGGCGCTCGTGCACGTGCTGCTGGCGGCCTCGCTCCACGGCGACCTCGTGCGCGGCCCTGTGGTCGACGGGCAGCAGGCCTTCGTGTCGGCCGCGCAGTGGCTCGGGCCGCCACCCCCGCCGATCGCGCGTTCGCAGGCGCTGGCGCGACTCGCCGTCCGGTACCTCGAGGGGCACGGGCCGGCGTCCGCCACCGACCTGGCGAAGTGGGCGGGCATCACGCTGGGCGCGGCGCGCGAGGGCTTGACCGCCGCGGGTGACGTCATCGAGCCGGTCGCGGGTGAGGGGCCCGAGCTGGTCGACCTGCGTGATCGCGAGGCCGCCGCGCCGTTGCCGCCGCCGCGGCTGCTCGGGCCGTTCGACCCCGTGCTGCACGGCTGGGCCGACCGCACGCCGCTGGTCGGCGCGCACCAGGGCGTGGTGACGTCGAACGGGCTGTTCCGGGCGTGCGCCCTGGCCGGTGGGCGCGTCGTGGCCACGTGGCGGCTGGCGGCAGGAGCGCTCACGATCGACCCGCTCGAGCCGCTGGCCGACGACGTCACCGACGCGCTCGAGGCCGACGGAACCGCCGTCCTGCGCTTCCTCGGCCTCCCCTGACCCCTGACCTCTTCGCGCAGATACCCGCCTTCTTCCGGTCGAATCCGGGGATTCGGGCCCCGATCCGCCGGAAGTATGCGGGTATCTGCGCGGGTGCGGTCAGACGGGCAGGCCGAAGGGCAGCTGCCGCAACGGCCACCACTGCGGCGCGCCGGTGCGCACCGCCCAAGCGGCCAGACCGACCGCCACGAGCAGGAGCAGCAGCACCCACGTGAGCTGGTGGGACGCCGGCACCGCACGCCGCAGCACCGTGCGAGCACCGCGGCGCAGCGAACCGCCGCCCACGCCCCACCACCCGGCGAGCAGGGCCACGAACGCGCCCGCACCGACGGCGGGCAGCGACCCCGGCGACGGCGACCCGTCCGCCGAGGGGACGAGCAGCCCTGCGCAGAACGCCGTGGCCAGCCCGAGCAGGAGCGGCAGCACCGCAGCCAGCGCCGTGCCGAGCACCGCCGACAGCAGGTGCCACGGAGCGCTCAGCGTCGCGACGAACCCGTCGCTGCGCCGCGGCCCGCGCTCGAAGCGGCGTCGGGCCAGCGCCACCCGGTTGCGGTCGACGGTGCGTGCCACCACCGCCAGCACGAGCGCCACCGCCGCTGCCACGACCGGGAAGGCGAGCGCCCCGGCCACCAGCGCGAGCAGGACGCCGCACACCACGCCCGAGCGCCGCCCAGGGCGCGCCGGTCGGACGTCCTCCGGCTCGGGCGTCGGCAGCAGCTCCTCCATCGGCACGTACTGCACCAGCGGCGCCGCGTACGCCACGGGCACCTCGTCCGCCTGCGGCGGCGGCGCGTACGCCCGCGCCGGCGAGTACGGCGTGAACGCCTCCCCCTCCGGTGCGCGCACCGACCGCCCGGCCGGCAGGGCCCGGGTCGCCAGCGGCTGCACCGGGATGGTCACGGTGGCCGGGTCGCCCTGCGCGTAGCGGTCGAGCGCGTCGAGGATCTCGCCCGTGCCCGGCCGGCCGCGCGGGTCGACGGCGAGCGCCGCGAGCAGCAGCGGGCGCAACCGCGCGTCGACGCCGTCGAGGTCGCACTGACCACGCCGCACCCGGTCGATCACGACGTCCATCGGCCCGCGCCCGAACGGCGCCCGCCCGCTCGCAGCGAAGGCCAGCGTCGCCGCCCAACCCCACCAGTCAGTGGCCTCGCTGACCCGGCCGCCGTCGATGACCTCCGGCGACAGGTAGCCGGGCGTGCCCATGACCAGCCCCGTCGACGTGAGCCGGACGTCGTCCGCGACGTGCGCGATACCGAAGTCGATGACGACGGGGTCGCCGTCGGCGAGCAACACGTTGGCGGGCTTGAGATCGCGGTGCACCACGTGCACGGCGTGGATCGCCTGCAGCGCACCGGACAGGCCGCGTCCGAGGCGCAACAGGTCAGGCGGCGCCAGGGCTCCCTTGGTGCGCACGACCTCGTCGAGCCCGGGCCCCGGCACGAACCGCGTCACGATGTACGGCTGGTCGCCGTCGACGTCCGCGTCGATCACCTCGGCCACGAGCGGGTGCTGCACGCGTCGCAGGGTCGTGACCTCGCGAGCGAGCCGCGCGCGGGCCTCGGGGTCGTGGGCGATGTGGGCGCGCAGCACCTTCACCGCTACGGCCCGGCCCGCGCCGTCCAGCCCGAGGTGCACGACACCCATGCCGCCCTCGCCGAGCTTGCCGCGCAGCCGGTAGGGCCCGAGCGCGGTGAGCTCTTCGGCGTGGCCCCCCATCGCGGTCATGCCACCAGACGGTACGCGACGAGCCCTACTGGTTGATGTAACCGACGAGCTGGTCGCGCTCGGACTGCAGCTCGTCGATGCGGTGCTTGACGACGTCCCCGATGCTCACGATGCCGTGCAGGACGCCGTCGATCACCACGGGGATGTGCCGCACGCGCTGGTCGGTCATGAGCCGCATGAGGTGCTCGACGCCGTCGTCCGGCCCGCACGTGGTGACCTCGGCGGTCATGATCTGCGCCACCGGCGAGTCGAGGACGTCGGCGCCCGCCCTCTGGAGGTGACGGACGACGTCGCGCTCGCTCACGATGCCGGCCACCGCGCTGCCGTCGGGTGACACCACGAGGGCGCCGATCCGGTGCTGGGCCAGCAGGTCGAGCAGCTGGCGCACGGTGTCGTCCGGCTTGATGGTCACGACCTCAGCGCCCTTGCGCCTGATGACGTCGGAGATCCGCATGACATCGCCTCCCGATCGAGGTGCCGCGTGGAGTGTCCTCGCCCGCTTCACCGTAGTGCAGCGATCGTCGCGGCGACAGGTTCGCGAGCCCCCCTTAGGGTGGGAAACGTCACCCGAGCGCAAGGAGCGACCCTCTGTGAGCCCGTCGGCCGCATCGTCACCGAGCAGCACCGCCACCCCCACGTCATCGGACGACGAGCTGACGATCGAGCCGACGCCCGACCAGGCGACGTACGACCTCGTCGTCGTGGCCAACCGGCTGCCTGTCGATCGCACCACCGACGCCGAGGGCAACGAGACCTGGCAGCAGAGCCCCGGCGGCCTGGTGACCGCGATGCAGTCGGTGATGACCGGCGGCGACGGCGCGTGGGTGGGCTGGTCGGGCGATCCGGGCGAGGCACCCGAGCCGTTCGACGCCGATGGCCTGCACCTGCACGCCGTGGGGCTCACGCGCCAGGAGATCGAGGACCACTACGAGGGCATGAGCAACGACACCCTCTGGCCGCTCTACCACGACGTGATCGTGCCGCCGCGGTTCCGCCGGCGCTGGTTCGACGGTTATCGCACGGTCAACCGCCGCTTCGCCCAGGCGGCCGCGCGGCTGGCCGCGCCGGGCGCGACCGTGTGGGTGCACGACTACCAGCTGCAGCTCGTGCCCGCCATGCTGCGCGCCCTGCGGCCGGACGTGCGGATCGGGTGGTTCAACCACATCCCGTTCCCCCCGGTCGAGCTGTTCGCCCAGCTGCCGTGGCGGCGGGCGATCATCGAGGGCCTGCTGGGCGCCGACCTGCTCGGCTTCCAGCGCCGCGCCGACGCCGAGAACTTCCTGCGCGTCTGCCGCCGGTTGCTGGCGCTGCAGACCCGCGGCGACACGGTGACCGTGCGCAACCACGACGGCGGTGAGCGCGTCGTGCGCGCGACGTCGTTCCCGATCTCCATCGACTCGGCCGGCCTGGAGGAGCTCGCCCGGCGTCCCGAGACGCTGGAGCGCGCCCGGCAGATCCGCCGCGATCTCGGCGACCCGGACATCGTGCTGCTCGGCGTCGACCGCCTCGACTACACCAAGGGCATCCGGCACCGGCTCAAGGCGTACGAGGAGCTGCTGGCCGACGGCGTCCTGGCGCCCCCGAAGGCGGTGCTCGTGCAGGTGGCGACGCCCAGCCGCGAGCGCGTGCAGGCCTATCAGCAGCTGCGCGAGCAGGTCGAGGTCACCGTCGGGCGCGCCAACGGCGACTACGGGCAGCTGGGTCAGCCCGCGATCCACTACCTGCACCAGTCGTTCCCCCGAGAGGAGATGGCGGCGATGTTCCTCGCCGCCGACGTTATGCTCGTGACGCCCCTGCGCGACGGCATGAACCTCGTGGCCAAGGAGTACGTCACCTGCCGGTACGACCAGGGCGGCGCACTGGTGCTCTCGGAGTTCACGGGCGCGTCCGGTGAGCTCGACCGCGCGTTCATCTGCAACCCACACGACATCGACGGCCTCAAGCTGACGATCCGCGAGGCCATCGACACCGACCCGCGGGAGAAGTCCCGGCGCATGCGCACCATGCGCCGCCGGGTGCGCGAATACGACGTGCAGCGCTGGGCCGACCACTTCCTGCAGGCGCTCGCCGCGGCCCCCGAGCGCCCGTGACCGGGTCGATCGGCCGCGACGCGGCCTGGGCGGCGGCGGAAACCGTTGCGGCGCAGCGGCCGTTGCTGATCGGTTTGGATTTCGACGGCGTGCTCGCGCCCATCGTCGAACGGCCCGGTGACGCGCGCGCGCTGCCCGGCACGCTGGACGCCGTGCGCGACCTGGCGGCCGCGCCGGGCGTCACCGTGGTGCTGGTGTCCGGACGCGCGCGCGACGACCTGCTCGCGCTGACGTCTCTCGACCCCCACGGCGACGTGCTCGTGATCGGGAGCCACGGCGCCGAGCGGCCCCGCTGGCCGCGGGAGGGTGAGCGCGACGACCCCCCGGCGCTGGACGACGACGCGCGCGAGCGACTCGCGCAGGTGCAGGCGCGGCTCGAGGCGGTCGCCGCCGCGCACCCTGGCTCGCACGTCGAGCACAAGCCCACGGCCGCCGTCCTGCACACGCGTCAGCTCGTCAGTGGCAACTCGCAAACCGTTGCGGCACAGGCACTTGCGACGCTGGCCGAGGTTCCTGACGTGCACGTCACCCGGGGCAAGGAGGTCGTCGAGGCGGCCGTCATCGAGACGAGCAAGGGCGCCGCGCTGGCGTGGCTGCGTGACCAGGTCGGCGCCCGCGCGGTGCTCTACCTCGGCGACGACGTCACCGACGAGACCGTCTTCCGCTCGCTGGACGAGACTGACCTCGGCATCAAGGTGGGTGACGGCGAAACCGCTGCGGCCCAACGCGTCGACGACCCCGAGGCCGTGCGCGACCTGCTGCGCCACCTCGCCACCCACCTCTCCCGGCCCCCGCGAAGTTGATCACGTTAGGGGGGTGACACTCCGCTTCCCGAGGCTTGCAACCCTCGAGAAGCGGAGTGTCGCCCACATAACGTGATCAACTTCCGGAGGGGGCGGCAGTGCTCAGCGGCGGGGGCGGCGCACGTGCTGCGGGACGGCGCCGGTGGAGCCGCGGACGACGAGCTCAGGCCGGAACACGTACTCCGCCCGCGGAGCCGGCTGGCCGGAGATCTCGTCGATGAGCGCCCGGACGGCGGCCTCCCCCATCGACTGCACCGACTGGCGCAGCGTCGTCAGCGGCGGGTCGGTGAACGCGATGAGCGGGGAGTCGTCGTAACCCACGATCGACACGTCGTCCGGCACGCGCAGGCCGAGTGACCGGACGGCGCGAACCGCGCCGAGTGCCATGAGGTCCGAGCCGCAGACCAGCGCCGTGCAGCCCTTGTCGACCAACCGCAGCGCGGCGGCCTGGCCGCCCTCGACGGTGAACAGCGAGCGCTCGATGAGGTCCTCGACGTCGTCGGCGCGGGCGATGGACGCCATGGCCTGCCGGAAGCCGGCGATCTTGCGGATCGCGGGCACGAACCGCTCAGGCCCCACGGCGAGTCCGATCCGGGTGTGCCCCAGCGCCACGAGGTGCGCCACGGCCAGCTCGCTCGAGGCGATGTCGTCGCACGACACATACGGCGCCTCGACGTCGTCGGCGTAGCCGTTGACGAGCACGATGGGCAAGCCACGCTTGATGAGCTGGCGGTACCGCTCGTGGTCGGCGAGGCTGTCCGCGTGCAGGCCTGAGACGAAGATGATGCCGCTGACGCTGCGCTCGAGCAGCATCTGCGTGTAGTCGTCCTCGTGCACGCCGCCGGGCGTCTGCGTGCAGAGCACCGGCGTGAAGCCGTGCCGCGACAGGGCCGTCTCGATCACCTGCGCGAAGGCCGGGAAGATCGGGTTCGTCAGCTCGGGCACGATCAGGCCGACCAGGCCCGCGCTCTTGCGCCGCAGCCGCGTCGGCCGCTCGTAACCCAGCACGTCGAGGGCCGTCAGCACCGCCTGGCGCGTGCTGTCGGCGACGCCAGGCTTGCCGTTGAGCACCCGACTGACGGTGGCCTCGCTGACGCCTGCTTGACGGGCGATGTCAGCCAACCGCGCCACTGCCATCGGACCTCCTGTGCTGGGCCACCGGCGTCCGAGTGCGCGAGTGGTCTGCGCAGACGCTATCGGCTGCAAGATCATGCAGCAACCATCTAGGCGACTTGCAGAAATGTTGCTACGTTCCTTGCAGCAACCCCGCAACGTCGCCGGGACGACCCGGGACGAAGCTCTCTCTTCGCCGAAAGGACCCTCATGCGCAGGAGCCCACTGGTCGTCGCCGGCGTCGCCGGCGCCACCCTGCTGATGGGCGCGTGCGGCGGCGGCGGGTCGTCGACGTCCGCGTCGACCACCACCTCGTCGTCCACCACCACCGCCACGCCGTCAGCCACCGCCTCGCCCACCGAGACCAAGCCGGTGCGCGACGCCAAGGCCGACCTGGTGATCTGGGCCGACGAGAAGCGCGCCACCGCCCTGAAGGCCGTGGCCGACAAGTTCGCCCAGGACAACGGCATCACCGTGGCGGTGCAGACCGTCGCCACGGACCTGCAGACCAACTTCGTCACCGCGAACGCGGCCGGCAACGGCCCGGACGTCGTCGTCGGCGCCCACGACTGGATCGGCAACATGGTGCAGAACGGCGCCATCTCGCCGCTGCCCCTGTCGCAGGCCGACCAGGCGAAGTACTCCCCCATCGCGATCAAGGGCGTCACCTACAACGGCCAGATCTACGGCCTGCCCTACGCGGTCGAGAACATCGCGCTCTTCCGCAACACCGACGCCGCCCCGAAGGCCCCGGCGACGATCGAGCAGCTGGTCAAGGACGGCCAGGCCGCGGTCAAGGCCGGCAAGGTCTCCGGCGTCCTCAACCTGCAGGTCGGCCAGAACGGCGACGCGTACCACCTGGAGCCGCTCTACACCTCCGGCGGCGGCTACCTGTTCGGCACCAAGGCGAACGGCGACTACGACCCGACCGACGTCGGGGTGGGCAAGCCCGGGTCGGTAGCGGCCATGAAGAAGATCGCCGCCCTCGGCGAGAAGGGCAGCAAGGTCCTCAAGCGCTCGATCAGCGGCGACAACTCCATCGCGCTCTTCACGCAGAAGAAGGCCGCGTACCTGGTGTCGGGCCCGTGGGCCATCGCCGACATCAAGAAGGCCGGCATCAAGTACGACATCTCGCCCGTGCCGCCGTTCGCGGGTGGCAAGCCGGCCGCTCCGTTCATCGGCGTGCAGGCCTTCTACATCGCGTCCAAGGCCAAGAACGCCTCGCTGGCGCAGGAGTTCGTTCTCAACGCCGTCAACACGCCCGACACGATGAAGGCGCTCTTCGACGCCGAGCCGCGGCCGCCGGCCATGACGCAGGTCCTGCAGAGCGTGTCAGCGAGCGACCCCGACATCCAGAAGCTCGCTGCGGCGGGCAAGAACGGCCAGATCCTGCCGGCGATCCCGGCCATGGCCGCCGTGTGGGACCCGCTGGGCAAGGCGGAGGCCGCCATCATCGGTGGCGCCAACCCCACCACCACGATCGAGAACGCGGGCAAGACGATCCGCTCGTCGATCAAGTAGGACCTCGCCGGCCCGGCGCTGCCTCGAGCCCGCCGGGCCGGCGAGCACCATCTGCTGAGGGAGACCCGTGCACCGAACGACGCGCACCCGGGACGGCGCCAGCACCACGCCGCTGGGCCTGGTCGTGAAGATCCTGCTGCTGGGGCTGAGCCTCGCGGTGGCGATCGCGCTGACGCCGCCGCTGGTCGAGGCGAAGGCGTGGACCGGCCTGGTTGCGGTGTGGCTCATCGAGGCCGCGCTGCTGGTGGTCTACTCGACGTCGCGGTTCCAGCCGGCCAAGTACCTGCTGCCGGGCACGGTCTTCCTGCTGTCGTTCGTGGTCTACCCGATCCTGTTCCTCGTCTCGATCAGCACCACGAACTACGGCGACGGTCACCGCTCGAGCAAGCAGGACACCGTCGAGACGATCATCAACAACTCCGTGCAGCAGGTGCCGGACTCCAAGCGCTACAACCTCACCGTGGCCACCAAGGGGTCGATCACCCAGGGCCCGTTCGTGTTCTTCCTCGTCGACCCCACCGGTGACGTCAAGCTCGGCGACACCGACGGGTTGCAGCCGGTCGACGCGGGCTCAGTGACCGTCGAGAACAACCGCGTCCGCGCCGCCGACGGCTACACCGTCCTGAACGCCAAGCAGGTCAACGCCGCCAAGGCGGTGCGCGACGTCGCCGTGCCGGTCGACGGCGGCGCGATCCGCGCGCTGGGCGTCGGCTCGGCGTTCGAGGGACGCCGGGTGCTGGCGTACGACGCGCGCAGCGACACGATCCGCAACACCGCCACCGGCGAGACGTACCACGTGGCCAAGACCGGCTCGAGCTCGTACTTCGTGAAGGACGACGGCACGCGCGCCTTCGACCAGGGCTGGAAGGAGGGCGTGGGGCTGGCGAACTACGAGCGCGCGCTCACCGACCCCGTGATCCGCTCACGGTTCCTCGGCATCTTCGCCTGGACCCTCGCCTTCGCGTTCCTGTCGGTGGCCACGACGTTCCTGCTCGGCCTCGGACTGGCCTACGTCCTCAACGACCCGCACGTGCGCGGTCGCAAGGTCTACCGGTCGCTGCTGCTCCTGCCGTACGCCATCCCGGGCTTCATCTCGCTGCTGGTGTGGCGCGGCTTCTACAACCGGGACTTCGGGCTGATCAACCAGATCCTGCACATCCACATCAACTGGTTCGGTGACCCGTGGTTCGCCCGCGGCGCGATCCTGCTGACCAACCTGTGGATGGGCTTCCCGTACATGATGCTCGTGTGCACCGGAGCGCTGCAGGCGATCCCGTCCGAGCTGCGCGAGGCGGCCGCGATGGACGGCGCCAGCGGGTTCGCGGCCTTCCGGCGCGTGGTGTTCCCGCTGCTGCTCGTGGCCGTCGCACCGCTGCTGGTCGCGTCCTTCGCCTTCAACTTCAACAACTTCAACGCGATCCGGCTGCTCACCGACGGCTCGCCCTTCCCTGCTGACAACCCGACGGCAGGCTCGACCGACATCCTCATCAGCTACATCTTCCGGTTGGCGTTCGGCGGCTCGGGTGCCCAGTTCGGCTTCGCCGCCGCGGTGTCCGTGCTGCTCTTCATCCTCACCGGACTGATCGCGGCCGCGCAGTTCCGCCAGACCCGAGTGCTCGAGGAGGTGAGCTGACGTGGCGACCAAGGACGGCATCGAGCGCCCCACCGGCGCACGATGGTGGAAGGAGGTCGGCTGGCGGCACGCCGTCGGCATCGTGGCCGTGGTGTTCGCGGTCTTCCCCGCGCTCTACATCGTGAGCGCGGCGTTCAACCCGCTCGGCACCGTGGCCAGCACCGGGCTCATCCCGCAGCACCTGAGCCTCGAGAACTTCTCCAAGCTGCTGGCGAACCCCAACCGACCCTTCGGCCGCTGGTACGTCAACACCCTCGGGCTGGCCGTCGGCATCGCGGCGCTGCAGGTGCTGTTCAGCGCCTTCGCCGCCTACGCCTTCTCGCGCTTCCGGTTCGCCGGCCGCCGCGGCGGCCTGCTCGCCGTCCTGCTGATCCAGATGTTCCCGCAGTTCCTGGCGATCATCGCGCTGTTCGCCATGTTCAGCCGGATCGGCGACGTGTTCCCGTGGATCGGGCTCTCGACGATCCCCGGCTACGCCCTCATCCTGCTCGGCGGCTCCCTCGGTCAGGTGTGGCTCATCAAGGGCTTCTTCGACTCCGTGCCGCGCGAGCTCGACGAGGCCGCCATCATCGACGGCTGCTCGCCCAGCACGGTGTTCTTCCGGATCCTGCTGCCGCTCATCGTGCCGATCCTCGCGGTGACCGGCCTGCTGACCTTCGTGGGCGTGGTCAACGAGTTCATCATCGGCAACATCTTCCTGACCTCCGGAGACTCCAAGACGCTGGCGGTGGGGCTGTTCGGCATCATCGACGGCGACCGCAGCAACAACCTCGGCGTCTTCGCCGCAGGCGCCCTGCTCACGGCGCTGCCCATCGTGCTGCTCTTCCAGTTCCTGCAGCGCTTCATCGTCGGCGGCCTGACGTCCGGCGCGGTCAAGGGATGATGAGTCCGGCGCTGCACGACCTGCCACAGCACGACCTCCCGCACCATGACGGGTCGGTCACCTACGTCCCGGTGCAGGAGCCAGCCCTCGGCGACGTCGTCCCGGTGCTCGTGCGCGCCCCGAGAGCCGCTGGCGTGCAAGGCATCTGGTTGCGCAGCGTGCGGGACGGCGAGCCGCTCGTCGCCCCAGCGCGTGTCGACCGCGACGACCAGCACGCCGTCTGGTGGCGTGCCGACCTTCTCGTCAGCAACCCGACGACGTCCTACCGGTTCCTCGTGCAGCAGCACGACGGATCGGTCGGCTGGCTCAACGGCACCGGCCTGCACGCGCGGGACGTCACGGACGCGAGTGACTTCCGCGTCGTCGCCGACCCCACGTCCCCGGACTGGCCGGCGGACGCCGTGGTCTACCAGGTCTTCCCCGACCGCTTCGCGCGCTCGCAGGCCTACGCGGGCCGCGAGACACCCGACTGGGCCGTGCGCTGCGACTGGGACGACCCCGTCGTGCACCAGGGGCCGCTCGTGCAGCGCCAGTGGTACGGCGGCGACCTGCCGGGCATCGCCGAGCACCTCGACCACCTCACCTCGCTGAGCGCCGACGTCCTGTACCTCACCCCCATCTGGCCCGCGGGTAGCAACCACCGCTACGACGCCCAGACCTTCGACCACGTCGACCCCGTGCTCGGTGGCGACGAGGGGCTGGCTCGGCTCGTCGACACCGCGCACGGTCACGGCATCCGCGTCATCGGCGACCTCACCACCAACCACGTCGGCGTGACGCACGAGTGGTTCCAGGCCGCGCAGCGCGACGCGACGTCGGACGAGGCGTCGTACTTCCACTTCCGCGAGCACCCGAGCGACTACGCGATGTGGCTCGACGTGCCCTCGCTGCCCAAGCTCGACCACCGCAGTGCTGCTCTGCGGCAACGGTTCTACGCCGCCCCAGACTCCGTAGTGGCGCAGTGGCTGCGGCCGCCGCACGGCCTCGACGGCTGGCGCGTCGACGTCGCGAACATGACCGGCCGGCACGCCGACCTCGACCTCGCGCACGAGGTGGCACGCGCCGTCCGCTCCACGATGACCGACGTCGAACCCGACGCGTGGCTGCTCGCCGAGCACGGCCATGACGCCTCCGGCGACCTCATGGGCCACGGCTGGGACGGCACCATGGCCTACGCCGCCTTCACCCGCCCGGTGTGGACGTGGCTCAACACCCCCGGACACGGACGCACCTACCTGGGCATCCCGATCGAGGTGCCGACGTTCACCGGGCAGGCCACCGCCGCCACCATGCGCGAGTTCACGGCGTCGATGCCGTGGCGCGCCCGCGAGCGCAGCGTCAACCTGCTCGGCTCGCACGACACCCCCCGCGTCCGCACGGTCGTCGGCGCCGCCAAGCAGCTCGTGGCCGCCGCCCTGCTCGCGACCTCCCCCGGCGTCCCCCAGCTCTTCGCAGGCGACGAGATCGGCCTCGAGGCGCTGGACGGCGAGCACGCCCGCACGCCGTTCCCCTGGCAGCGGCGAGAGGCCTGGGACGCCACGACGCTCAGCGCCTACCAGCGCCTGCTCGCCCTGCGCCGCAGCGAGGTCGCGCTGCGCCGGGGCGGACTGCGCTGGCTGTCGATCACGCCCGACGCGCTGACCTTCGTGCGCGACCACCCCGACGGCCCGGTCGTCGTCCACGCAGCACGCACGCCGCACGCCCAGGTCACCGTGCCGCTCTCGGCACTGGGCACAAATCGACCCGATTCGGTGCAGACCCTGTACGGCGAGCCGATCGTCAGCGAGGATGGGCAGGCCACCTTCCCCTCCAGCGGGCCGGCGGCGCACGTCTACCGGGTCGGCTGACCCAGCGGCGCGCACAACTGAAGAGCACGACCGACAGAGCACCTCCCACAACGGATCGTCCGGCACGTACCTGCCGGTGGAAGGAACACCCTCATGGCCACCGTGACCTACGACAACGCCACGCGGATCTACCCCGGCGGCGACAAGCCCGCGGTCGACAAGCTCAACCTCGACATCCAGGACGGCGAGTTCCTGGTTCTGGTCGGCCCCTCCGGCTGCGGCAAGACGACCTCGCTGCGCATGCTGGCCGGCCTGGAGGACGTCAACGAAGGACGCATCCTCATCGGTGACCGCGACGTCACCCACGAGGCGCCCAAGGACCGCGACATCGCGATGGTCTTCCAGAACTACGCGCTCTACCCGCACATGACGGTGGCCGACAACATGGGCTTCGCGCTCAAGATCGCCGGCGTCAACAAGACCGAGATCCGCCAGCGCGTCGAGGAGGCGGCCAAGATCCTCGACCTCGAGCAGTACCTCGACCGCAAGCCCAAGGCGCTCTCCGGTGGCCAGCGCCAGCGCGTCGCCATGGGCCGCGCGATCGTCCGCCAGCCGCAGGTGTTCCTCATGGACGAGCCGCTGTCGAACCTCGACGCGAAGCTGCGCGTGCAGACCCGCACCCAGATCGCCTCGCTGCAGCGCCGCCTCGGCATCACCACCGTCTACGTCACCCACGACCAGGTCGAGGCCATGACGATGGGTGACCGCGTGGCGGTGCTCAAGGACGGTCTGCTGCAGCAGGTCGACACCCCCCGGCGCATGTACGACCACCCGAACAACGTCTTCGTCGCCGGCTTCATCGGCTCGCCCGCGATGAACCTGCTCGACCTGCCGGTGGCCGAGGGCGGCGTGAAGTTCGGAGGCACCACCTACCCGGTCGAGCGCGAGCACCTCGCGGGCACGGGTGACTCGGTCACCGTCGGCATCCGCCCCGAGGACCTCACCCTCACCGGCGAGGGCCAGGGCCTGCCCGTCACGGTCGACGTCGTCGAGGAGCTCGGCGCCGACGCCTACATCTACGGTGAGGTCGCCGCGCACCAGCACCAGGACCCCGACCTGCTCGGCGAGGCGCGCCCGTTCATCGCCCGCGTCGACGGCCGCACCCCGCCCGAGAAGGGTCAGACGGTGTACCTGGCGCCCAACCCGGGCCACGTGCACGTGTTCGACACCCAGACCGGCGAGCGACTCGGCGACTGACGTCGTCCCCGGACGCCGGGCGCAGCGCTCGACCCGCTGCCCCGGCGTCCGGGCCCGGCCCGCGTCTGCGCCCGACGTTCCTCGAGGAAGCTGATGCCGCCCCCACCCCTGCACTCGTCCCTGCAGATCACCGCGGCCTCACCCGACCCCGCCCTGCTCGACCTCCCGTGGGACCTGCCGCTCGAGGACTGGCCGGCCAGCCAGCTGGCCGCGCTGCCCCGCGGCATCTCCCGGCACGTCGTGCGGTTCGCGCGGCTGTCGGGGCGCGTGATCGCCGTCAAGGAGATCGGCGAGGACCTCGCGCGCCGCGAGTACGGCCTGCTGCGGCTGCTGCGCCGCCTCGACGTGCCGGCCGTCGAGCCGGTCGGTGTCGTCACGGGCCGCATGGACGCCGACGGCAACCCGCTCGACCCCGCGCTCGTCACGCGCCACCTGCAGTTCTCCCTGCCGTACCGCGCGCTGTTCAGCCAGACCCTGCGGCCCGACACCGCCGCACGCCTCGTCGACGCCCTCGCGGTGCTGCTCGTACGCCTGCACCTCACCGGGTTCTTCTGGGGCGACGTGTCGCTGTCGAACACGCTGTTCCGCCGCGACGCCGGGTCGTTCGCGGCGTACCTCGTCGACGCCGAGACCGGCGAGCTGCGCGAGACGCTCAGCGACGGCCAGCGCGAGCACGACCTCGAGATCGCGCGCGTCAACATCGCCGGCGAGCTGATGGACCTGCAGGCCGGTGGCGCGCTGGAGGAGGAGGCCGACCCCGTCGCGGTGAGCGAGCGGATCATCCACCGCTACCGCTCCCTGTGGGCCGAGCTCACGGCGCCCGAGTCGTTCGAGCAGGGCGAGCGCTGGCGGGTCGACGCACGCATCCGCCGGCTGAACGAGCTCGGCTTCGACGTCGGCGAGCTGGCGATCGTCACCGACATCGAGGGGGCGACCGTGCAGATCCAGCCCAAGGTCGTCGACGCCGGGCACCACTCGCGCCGCCTGCTGCGCCTCACCGGCCTGGACGTCGGCGAGAACCAGGCCCGACGGCTGCTCAACGACCTCGACTCCTACCGCGCGGCCACCAACCGCCAGGGCGACGACGAGGAGATCGTGGCCCACGACTGGCTCGCGCACGTGTTCGAGCCGGTCGTGCGCGCCGTCCCGCAGCAGCTGGGGCAGAAGCTGGAGCCGGCCGAGGTGTTCCACGAGGTGCTCGAGCACCGGTGGTACCTGTCAGAGCGGCGCGGGCGCGACGTCCCGCTGCGCGAGGTGGTCGACGACTACGTGCACACGGTGCTGCCGGCCAAGCCCGACGAGGCCGCGATCCTGGGTGTCGACACCCAGGAGATGCCGGTGCTCCCCCGCGACTAGGCGGTGGCGCGCCGGCGCTCGCACTTCTCGCGGTACATCGCGGCGTCGGCGGCGGCAACGACCTCGTGCGCGCTGCCGACGTCCGTGCTCGCGAGGCCGACGCTGACGCGCACGGGCGCGCCGTCGGGGCCGGACGCAGCCAGCGCCTCGGCCAGCCGGCGTGTCACGGCCTCGCCGGCCTCGGGCGTGACGGGGCCGCGCAGCACCGCACCGAACTCGTCACCAGCGACGCGCGCCACCAGGTCACCCTCGCGCACCGACCGCCGCAGGGCGTCGGCCACCTTGACCAGCACGGCGTCACCCGCGGCGTGGCCGTGGCGGTCGTTCACGGCCTTGAAGTCATCGACGTCGAGGAACAGCACCTGCGCGTCCGTGCCCGCGGCGTCGGCCACCGCCTGCTCGAAGACGGTGCGGTCGGGCAGGCCGGTGAGGGAGTCGGTGACGGCCGCCGTCCGGACGCGCTCCAACGCGCTGGCCAGGGCCTGCGAGCGCCAGGCCAGCACCTCCCCGCCGACCACGAAGACGGGCAGCGCGTAGAGCACGGTCCAGCTGGCGTAGGTGGGCTGGTGGGTGATGAGCAGCGGGACGACGTACGCGGCGGCCGCGAACGGCGACACCATCAGCGAGGTGCCCCGCCGGTGCCAGATGCCGATCCACATGAAGAGCACGAGGAAGAAGGTGCCGTAGCGGTAGGCGTCCCCGCTGCTCACCGTGTTGTGCAGGCTGATCAGGGTGAGGGCCACCGGCACGAGCACGAGGGTGGCGCGCAGCGGCAGCCGGCGCCACGGCACGAGCAGCACGAGCAGCGAGGCGGCGACGGTGCCCAGGCCCACGGCGCGCACGGCTGCGGCGTCGAAGCCGGAGGGGTAGGGCACGAACGACGTTCCCCACGTCGCGACACCCGACAGCACCCCGATGACGACCATGCTCCGTGCAGCGAGCACCGTCGCCGAGGAGGGAGCCGGTGCGAGGTCGGGCGAGGCCACGTCTGATCATCGGCACGCCGTGGGCCGCCCTTGATGCACCGGCGCCCCTCCCGCCCGTGATCATGCACGCCAGCGCACCCCCCGCCGTCCGTGATCATGCACGCCAGCGCACCCCCC
>NZ_LMER01000020.1:45814-82553 GCF_001426435.1 Angustibacter sp. Root456
GGGGTGGGGCGGTCTACTTCATTGCGGGGAGGCAACTGGGTGCCCCAGCTGCCTTCCTAGGGCAGCGGGGTGCCCCCGCGCCAACAGACGGGAGAGGTCAGGCGCCGTGGGCGCGGCGCCGCGCGACCTCGTAGAGCGCCACACCGGCCGCGACGCCCGCGTTGAGCGACTCGGTGGCCGCGTGCATGGGGATCGACACGATGACGTCGCACGTCTCGCGCACCAGCCGCGACAGGCCCTTGCCCTCCGAGCCCACCACGATGACGATCGGGTCGTGCGCCATGGCCAGCTGCGGCAGGTCGACGTCGCCGTCCATGTCGAGCCCGACGACGAAGCAGCCGTCCTTCTGCAGCTGCTCCAGGGCGCGCGTGAGGTTCGTCGCCCGCGCCACCGGCAGCCGCGAAGCCGCACCCGCTGAGGTCTTCCACGCCGACGCCGTCATACCGGCCGCCCGACGCTCGGGCACGATGACGCCGTGCCCACCGAAGGCCGCGGCCGACCGGACGACGGCGCCGAGGTTGCGCGGGTCGGTGATGCCGTCGAGCGCCACGATCAGCGCGGGCTCGCCCGCCTCGGCGGCGGCCTCGAGCAGGTCGCCGGGGTGGGCGTACTCGTACGGCGGCACCTGCAGCGCCAGGCCCTGGTGGATCGCGCCGTCGGTGAGCCGGTCGAGCTCACCGCGCGGCGTCTCGAGCACCGGGATGCCCAGCTCGCCCGCGGCCTTCAGCGCCTCGCGCACGCGGTCGTCCATGTCGATGCGGCTGGCGACGTACATCGTCGTCACCGGCACCTGCGCGCGCAGCGCCTCGACGACGCTGTTGCGGCCCGCCACCATCTCGCTGCTCGCCTTGCTGCCCTTGCCGCGGGTCTGGCGGCTCGGCGGACGTCCGCCACCACCGCGACCGGACGGCGCCGCGCGCCCACCCTTGGTCAGCGCGGCGTCGCGGCGTTCGGCCGCCTTGCGGCGCTTGGCGGCGACGTGCTTGACGCGGTCCTCCGCCTTCGGCGTGGGGCCCTTGCCCTGCAGGCCCTTGGGCTTCTGGCCACCGGAGCCGACCAGCGGCCCCTTGCGCGACGCGCCCTTGCGCACCGCACCTCGACGTTGGGAGTTGCCGGCCATCAGGAGTCTCCGTCCTCGACGCTCGTGCTCTGACGGCCGACCGTCGACCGCGCGAGCGACCACCGGGCTCCGCTGGGGGTGTCCTCGACGGCGATGCCCGCCGCCGTGAGTCGGTCGCGGATCGCGTCGGCCGCGGCGAAGTCGCGCGCGGCCCGAGCGGCCTGCCGCGCGTCGAGCTCGGCGCGCACCAGCGCGTCGAGCGCGGACGCCGCCCGGTCGTCGGCCGCCGAGGCGCCCGACCACACCGGGTCGAGCGGGTTGATTCCCAGCACCGACGTCATCGCGACGACTGCGCCCAGGCTCTCGCGCACGGACGCGTCGTCGCCCTCGTCGAGCGCGGTGTTGCCGGCGCGCACCGTCTCGTGCACCACGGCCAGCGCGCCCGAGACGTTGAGGTCGTCGTCCAGGGCCTCACGGAAGGCCTCGGGCAGCTCGACCTCGAACGGCACCGGAGCGACCGCCGACGCGCGCTGCACGAAGCCCTCGATGCGCTCGACGGCGCTCTCGGCCTCCGCGAGCGAGTCGGGCGTGTACTCGATCATCGAGCGGTAGTGCGCGGCGCCGAGGTAGTAGCGCAACGCCAACGGCCGCACCGACTTCAGCACCTCGGACACGATGAGCGAGTTGCCGAGCGACTTGCTCATCTTCTCGCCGCCGACGGTCACCCAGCCGTTGTGCAGCCAGTAGCGCGCGAAGCCGAACCCGGCCGCACGCGACTGCGCCTGCTCGTTCTCGTGGTGGGGAAAGCGCAGGTCGACGCCACCGCCGTGGATGTCGAAGGTGTCGCCGAGGTACTTGCGCGCCATCGCCGAGCACTCCAGGTGCCAACCCGGACGTCCCCGCCCGTACGGCGAGGCCCAGCTCGCCGACTCGGGCTCGCCGGGCTTGTGGCCCTTCCAGAGCGCGAAGTCGCGCGGGTCGCGCTTGCCGCGCGGGTCGGCGTCCTCGGCGGGCGACATGTCGTCGACGCGCTGGTGGGTGAGCTCGCCGTACTGCGGCCAGGACTTCACCTCGAAGTACACGTCGCCGGCGTTCTCGCCCTCGGCGTCGGCGGCGTAGGCGTGGCCGCGCTCGACGAGCAGGTCCATGATCTCGACCATCTCCGGGACGTGCCCGGTCGCCCGCGGCTCGTACGTCGCGGGCAGCACACCCAGGGCGTCGAGGGCCGCACCGGTCTGCCGCTCGTGCTCGTAGGCCCAGGCGTACCACGGCTCACCTGCCGCGGCCGACTTGGTGAGGATCTTGTCGTCGATGTCGGTGACGTTGCGCACGACGTCGACCTGGTAGCCGTGCCCGGTCTCGAGCCAGCGCCGCAGGATGTCGAACGCGACGGCGAACCGCACGTGCCCGATGTGCGGCGACCCCTGCACGGTGAGGCCGCAGATGTACAACCCCACGCGGCCCGGCTGCAGCGGCTCGAAGTCGCGCAGCTCGCGGGTGGCGGTGTCGTACAGGCGCAAGGTCACCGCCCAAGGTTACCGGTGGCGCGATGCTCCCCTCGCCGCCGACGAGGCGCCGCCGTAGATTCGCTGCCATGCCACAGACCGTGAAGGGTGTCATCGCGCGCTCCAAGGGCGCGCCCGTCGAGCTGGTCGACGTCGTCGTCCCCGACCCGGGGCCGGGCGAGGCCGTCGTGCAGGTGCAGGCCTGCGGTGTCTGCCACACCGACCTGCACTACCGCGAGGGCGGGATCAACGACGAGTTCCCGTTCCTGCTCGGCCACGAGGCCGCCGGCGTCGTCGAGGCCGTGGGCGAGGGTGTCACCGACGTCGCGCCCGGCGACTTCGTCGTCCTCAACTGGCGCGCGGTGTGTGGTGAGTGCCGCGCGTGCCGCCGCGGGCGCCCGTGGTACTGCTTCAACACCCACAACGCCGCCCAGAAGATGACGCTGGACGACGGCACCGAGCTCACCCCGGCCCTGGGCATCGGCGCGTTCGCCGAGAAGACGCTCGTGCACGCGGGCCAGTGCACGAAGGTCGACCCGCAGGCGCCGGCCACGGCGGCGGGCCTGCTCGGCTGCGGCGTGATGGCGGGCTTCGGCGCGGCCGTCAACACCGGCAACGTCCAGCGCGGCGACTCCGTGGCCGTCATCGGCTGCGGCGGCGTGGGCAACGCGGCGATCGCCGGGGCCGTGCTGGCCGGCGCCACGACCGTGATCGCCGTCGACGTCGACGACCGCAAGCTCGAGTGGGCGCGCGGGTTCGGCGCCACGCACACGGTGAACAGCCGCGAGCGCAACGCCGTCGAGGCGATCCGCGAGCTCACCGGCGGCTTCGGCGCCGACGTCGTGGTCGAGGCCGTCGGCCGCCCGGAGACGTACGAGCAGGCGTTCTACGCCCGCGACCTGGCCGGCACGGTGGTGCTGGTGGGCGTCCCGACACCGGACCTGAAGATCGAGCTGCCGCTCATCGAGGTGTTCGGCCGCGGCGGGGCGCTGAAGTCGAGCTGGTACGGCGACTGCCTGCCCAGCCGCGACTTCCCGATGCTCGTCGACCTCTACCGCCAGGGCCGGTTCGACCTCGACGGCTTCGTGTCCGAGACGGTCGGGCTCGGCGACGTCGAGGCCGCGTTCGAGCGGATGCACCGCGGCGAGGTGCTGCGCTCGGTGGTGCAGCTGTGAGCGCGCGCATCGACCACGCGGTCACGTCCGGCACGTTCAGCCTCGACGGCCAGACCTTCGACGTCGACAACAACGTCTGGGTGCTCGGCGACGACGACGAGTGCGTGGTCTTCGACGCCCCCCACGACCTCGAGGCGATCACCGCCCTCGTCGGCGGACGTCGCGTGGTGGCCGTGCTCTGCACGCACGCCCACGACGACCACGTGGCCGCCGCCCCGGGCCTCGGCGAGCGGGTGGGCGCCCCGGTGCTGCTGCACGCCGACGACCTCGGGCTGTGGACGCTCACCCACCCCGACATCGCCCCCAACGGCATGCTGCACGACGGCCAGGTGGTGCGGGTCGCCGGTGTCGACGTCCACGTGATCCACACGCCGGGGCACTCGCCAGGGTCAGTGTGCTTCCACGTGCCGGCACTGCGCACCGTGTTCACCGGCGACACGCTGTTCCAGGGCGGCCCGGGCGCCACCGGCCGCAGCTTCAGCGACCGGCCGACGATCCTGCGCTCGATCCGCGAGAGCCTGCTCACGCTGCCCCTGGACACCGTGGTGCGCACCGGCCACGGCGAGTCGACGACGATCGGCGACGAGGCCGCCACCCTCCCCTCCTCCTGACCGGCACTTGTGATGAGTTTGCGACCCTTCTCGACCAAAGGAGGGTCGCAAACGCGTCACAAGTGGGCGGCGGAGGCCACCACGAGGGCGGTGGCGACGGCGGCGACGCCCTCGCCGCGGCCGGTCAGGCCGAGGCCGTCGGTGGTGGTGGCACTGAGCGAGACCGGCGCGCCGCACGCCGTGCTGAGGGCCGCCTCGGCCTCGGCCCGGCGCGGGCCGAGGCGCGGCCGGTTGCCGATGAGCTGCACCGCCACGTTGCCGATCTCGAAGCCGGCCTCGCGCACGCGCCGAGCGGCTTCCTCGAGCAACGCCGCTCCGGGCGCGCCCGCCCACCGGGGGTCGGACGTGCCGAAGTGCGTCCCGACGTCCCCGATGCCCGCTGCGGAGAAGAGCGCGTCGCAGCAGGCGTGCGCCACGACGTCGGCGTCCGAGTGCCCCTCGAGGCCCCGCTCGCCGGGCCAGTCGAGGCCGGCGACGCGCAACGGCCGGTCGCTGCCCTCGGCGGCGAAGGCGTGGACGTCGGTGCCGACGCCGACCCTGGGGAGGCTCACGGCTCGAGCCTAGCGAGCCAGAACTGCGCCAGCGCCAGGTCGTCCGGCGTCGTGATCTTGAAGGCCATGGCGTCACCCGGCACCACCACGACCGGCTCCCCCAGCCGCTCCACGAGCGCGGCGTCGTCCGTGGCCGCGGCGTCGGCGGCGGCGTGCGCGCGCTCGAGCACCGCCCGGTCGAAACCCTGCGGGGTCTGGACGGCGCGCAGGGGGTCACGAGCCACGGTGCCCACGACGGTGCCGTGCGCGTCGACCTCCTTGAGCGTGTCGACCACTGCCAGCCCGGGGACGACGGCGTGGTGGCCGCCCTGCACCGCCCGCACCACAGACGCCACGAGAGACGGTGGCGCCAGGCACCGCGCGGCGTCGTGCACGAGCACCACCCGCACGTGCGCCGGCAGCGCCGCGAGCCCGAGCGCCACCGAGTCCTGCCGCTCAGCGCCGCCGGCCACCACCTCGGCGCGGCCAGCCAGCAGCTGCTGGGTCGGGCCCACGAGCTCGGCGGGCACGACCGCCACGACGTGGTGCACCCCGGCGTCGAGCACCCGGCTCACCGCGTGCTCGAGCAGCGTCGTGCCGGCCAGCTCGACGAACGCCTTGGGTCGCCCGGCCGCCAGCCGCGTGCCTTGACCAGCGGCCACGACCACGCAGCCGACACCGTCCAGCACCGGCAGCGCGCTCATCGGGTCCGGGCTCACGAGACCTGCGGCTTGCTGAAGACCATCCGACCGTTCGCGGTGGTGAGCACGCTCGTGACGGCCAGCGACACCTCCTGGCCGATGCGGTCGCGTGAGCGCTCCGCGACCACCATCGTGCCGTCGTCGAGGTAGCCGATGGCTTGGCCCGGCTCCTTGCCCGCCTTGATCAAGCTGACCCGCACGACGTCGCCGGCGGTCACCGGCGGGCGCAGGGCGAGCGCGAGCGAGTGCAGGTTCATCACCGAGACGCCGGCCAGCGCAGCCGCCTTGGCCAGGTTGGTGTCGAGGGTGAGCAGGTGGGCGCGCCGTTCGAGGCAGGTGCGCACGAGCTTTGCGTCGACGTCCGGCACCTCGCGCACGGTGTCGGGCACGACCTCGACGTCCACGGCGCGGTGCCGGCGCAGCGCCTCCAGCGCCTCCAGCCCGCGCCGCCCGCGCGAGCGGCGCGTGTCGTCGCCGGCATCGGCCAGGCCCTGCAGCTCGTCGAGCACCGGCTGCGGCACCACGAACGTGCCGTGCAGGAAGCCCGCGGTGACGACGTCGACTATGCGCCCGTCGATCGCCACCGAGGTGTCGAGCACGCGCTCACCGGACGGCGCGTTCGACGTCGCGCTCGACAGGCCCGCCTGCGCACCGAACAGCGCGAGCAGGTCGTGCCGGCGGGCCAGACCCACGCGGTACCCCAGCAGGGCCACGGTGACGAGCACGAAGCCGAACAGCGGCAGCATCACGACCTGCGACCCCACCAGCAGCAGCGGCCAGGTGACCGCGGCGGCCACCAGGACGCCGATCGCGGCGCCGATCATGCCCGAGAGCACCTGCTCGGTGGAGCGCTGGCGCAGGCTCTGCTCGGCGGAGGCCACCGAACGGACGGTGAGCCGGGCGATCACCCCGCCCAGGACGTAACCGACGGCGGCGCCCAGCAGCACCGCCGCGCCCGTGGCGTCCAGCGGGCCGAGCCGCAGTGAGACCGGCTCCGCCGCGGCAGCGATCTGGTACCCCAGCCCGGCGAAGAAGACGACGACGAAGAGCCTGAGCAGCTCGATGACGCCGACTGGCACCCGCACGGGACGAGGGTTCACGACGTCAGTGTGACGGATGATCGGCGCAGCGTGACAACGCAAACGGCCGGCCCGCGCGTGGCGGGCCGGCCGGTGAGCGTCAGGAGGCGAGAACCTCGTCGAGGATGGCCTCGGCCTTGTCCTCGTTGGTGTGCTCGGCGAGGGCGAGCTCGCTCACGAGGATCTGGCGGGCCTTGGCCAGCATGCGCTTCTCGCCGGCAGACAGGCCGCGGTCCTTCTCGCGGCGCCACAGGTCGCGCACGACCTCGGCGACCTTGATGACGTCGCCGGAGGCGAGCTTCTCGAGGTTCGCCTTGTACCGGCGCGACCAGTTGGTCGGCTCCTCGGCGTGAGCGGTGCGCAGCACCTCGAACACGCGGTCGAGGCCCTCCTGCCCCACGACGTCACGGACGCCGACGAGGTCGCAGTTCTCCGCGGGAACCTCGATGGTCAGATCCCCCTGGGCCACCTTGAGGACCAGGTACATCTTGTCCTCGCCCTTGATCGTGCGGGTCTTGATCTCTTCGATCAGTGCAGCACCGTGATGCGGGTACACGACCGTCTCGCCGACTGTGAAGACCATGTGCTCTTTTCCCCTTTCGCGACCTCCAGGGTACCACGCGGCGCGAGACGGCAGAAGGGCCGATTTCCGCGTTTGCGCAGGTCAGAGGCATGCAAGGGCCCGGTAGGGGGCTTGACAGGCCCGTTCACGCGTGCTCCACACACGCCCGGGGGCGGTCAGGACGGGCGGCCCGATAGGCTGGTGGGCGCCAGACAGTCCGACCGCCCGGACGCCGCACCGGGCCCCGTCCGCCAGGAGTCCCACGCCGTGATGCGCCTTCGTCGCCAGGGTGTCCGCGCCCTCGCCCTCGCCGCGGCGGTGTCCGCGCTCTCCGCGTGCAGCTTCTTCTCGCAGACCACCACCGATCTCGAGTACGACCCCTCCGACGGGATCAGCGCCAGCGTGGGCGACGTCCTCGCGCGCAACCTGCTCGTCGTGGGCCACGAGGGCAGCGAGGGCCTGGTGTCCGGCGCCCTCGTCAACACCGGCTCGAGCGACGCGACGGTGACGATCTCGGCGCCGGGCTCGCCGCAGCCCGTGCAGATCTCGGTATCGCCGGGCCAGCTGGTCAGCCTCGGGGCGGACGCCGACCAGCGCAACGTCGTGGTCGGCAACCTCAAGCAGCCCGCCGGCTCGCTGGTGAAGCTCACGCTCTCGAGCCCCCGCGGGGGCGAGGTCACCGTCAACGTGCCCGTGCTCGCCCCGCAGAACGCCTACGCCACGGTGACCCCGACGGCGAACTGACGCCCTACCCGTCCAGCTTGTAGCCCAGGCCGCGCACGGTCGTCAGCAGCGTGGGGTTCGCGGGGTCGGCTTCGATCTTCGAACGCAGCCGCTTGACGTGCACGTCGAGCGTCTTGGTGTCCCCGACGTAGTCGCTGCCCCACACGCGGTCGATGAGCTGCGCGCGGGTGAGCACGCGGCCGGCGTTGCGCAGCAGCAGCTCGAGCAGCTCGAACTCCTTGAGCGGCAGCTGCACGGTCTCGCCGTCGACCGTCACGACGTGCCGCTCGACGTCCATGCGCACCGGGCCGGCCTGCAGCGTGCTCGGCAGCAGGTCGTCGGGCTCGCTCAGCCGGCGCAGCACCGCCTTGATGCGGGCCAGCAGCTCGCGGCTGGAGTACGGCTTGGTCACGTAGTCGTCGGCGCCGAGCTCGAGGCCCACGACCTTGTCGATCTCGGAGTCCTTGGCCGTGAGCATGATGATCGGCACCGAGCTCTGGGTACGCAGCTGCCGGCACACCTCCGTGCCCGACAGCCCGGGCAGCATGAGGTCGAGGAGCACGAGGTCGGCGCCCGAGCGCTCGAAGTCCGCGATGGCCTGATGGCCGTCGGAGGCCACGGCCACCTCGTAGCCCTCGCGGCGCAGCAGGTACGACAGGGGGTCGCTGAAGGACTCTTCGTCCTCGACGACGAGGATGCGGGTCATCCGCGGACCTCTCCGGTGGTGACGGGGGTGGGGTCGACGTCGTCCTCGGCGTCGGTGGGCGACGCGGACGGCAGACGCATGGTGAACGTGGCGCCGTGTCCGGGCTGGCTCCAGACGGTGACCTCGCCGCCGTGGTTGGCGCACACGTGCTTGACGATGGCCAGGCCGAGACCGGTGCCCCCCGTGTCACGCGAGCGGGCCGGGTCGACCCGGTAGAACCGCTCGAAGATCCGCGACTGGTCGGCCTCGGCGATGCCCACTCCCTGGTCGGTGACGGCGATCTCGACCAGCGCGTCGCGGCGGGTCACGGCCACGGCCACCTTGGTGCCGGCGTCGGAGTAGGCGACGGCGTTGTCGACCAGGTTGCGGACGGCGGTCATGAGCAGGTCGCGGTCGCCGTACACCTGAGCGTTCGGGTCGCCGGCGACGTGCACCGTGATGTCCTTGGCCGAGGCCACCAGCCGACAGCGGTCGGCAGCCTCAGCCACCACGGCGTCGACGTCGACGAGCTCCGGCGGGTGCAGCGTGTCGGCCACCTGCAGGCGGCTGAGGTCGACGATCTCTTGCACCAGGCGGGCCAGGCGGGTCGCCTCGACCCGCATCCGGCCGGCGAAACGCCGCACGGCCTCGGGGTCGTCGCTCGCGTCGAGCACCGCCTCGGCGAGCAGCGAGATGCCGCCCACGGGCGTCTTGAGCTCGTGGCTCACGTTGGCGACGAAGTCGCGGCGCACCTGCTCGACCCGGTGGGCCTCGGTGCGGTCCTCGACGAGGACGAGCAGGTGACCGGTGCTCAGCGGCGCCACGCGGGCGCGCACCGTGAGCAGGCCCCGGCCGAGCGGTCCGCGCGCCAGCTCGAGGTCGTGCTCGCGGATGACCCCGTCGCGACGCACCTGGCGCACCAGGTCGCGCAGCTCGGCGTGAGCGAGGTCGGAGCCGGTGACGATGCCGTACGCGTACGCCGCGGGGCTGGCCTTCACCACCGCGTCGTCGGCCGAGACGATCACCGCGCTCTCGCGCAGCACCGCCAGCACGTCGGCCACGCCGCGGGGCAGTGCGGGCTCGGGCTGCACGGGCACCGCGCTCTGCGAGCGCTCCGAGGCGCGGACGGCGAGCAGCGCGACGAGGCCGAGCGCCAGGCCGGCGACACCGCCCAGGACGGCGGCCGCTGCAGGATCCACGACTCCCAGCGTACGCACGGCGAGGGAGTGGTCCGGGTCGTCGTCCGGGGTGTGACCTGCGACTTCAACCAGTGTTCACCTGGGCAGTGGCGACCGTTCACCGCCGGCTGTCACTCTCCCAGCATGCGCAGCGCGTTCCACGACGACCTCGACCACCTGTCCGACCAGCTGGTCGAGATGACCCGCCTGGCCGGATCCGGCATGGCTCGGGCCACCACGGCCCTGCTCGACGCCGATCTCGCGATCGCCGAGAGCGTCATCGCCGCCGACGAGCAGGTCGACCGCATCCAGCGTGAGCTCGACGAGCTGGCCCTCGACCTGCTGGCCCGCCAGCAACCGGTGGCCACCGACCTGCGCACCATCGTCACCGCGATGCGGATGAGCGCCGACCTCGAGCGCATGGGCGACCTCGCGCGGCACGTGGCCAAGGTGGCGCGCCGGCGCTACCCGGAGTCCGCCGTCCCGCCGGCGCTGCGCGCCACCGTGCTGCAGATGGGCCAGGTGGCCGAGCGGATCGTGGCCAAGGCCGGCTCCGTCATCGCGTCGAAGGACGTCGCGATGGCCGTGCAGCTCGAGCAGGACGACGACGAGATGGACCGCCTGCACCGTGAGCTGTTCGCGCAGCTGCTCGGCGGCACGTGGGAGCACGGCATGGAGGCCGCCGTCGACATCACGCTCGTGGGGCGCTACTACGAGCGGTTCGCCGACCACGCCGTCTCGGTGGCGCGACGGGTCGTCTACCTGGCCACGGGTGTGTGGCACGAGTCGTACGACCCCACCGCCGCCCGCACCTGACCCCTGCGTGGTGGCTCTCGTGAGTGCAGCGATTCTGGGGTGATCACCCCGGAGTCGCTGCGACCACAGGTGTGCCCTCCTCGAAGCCCAGCAGGGGCTGGTCAGTCGCGCGCAGCTGCGCCGCCGAGGCGTCACCGTCGAGCAGCTGCGCTGGCGGCTCGGCCGGTCCTGGCGGCTCGTGCTCCCGCGGGTCGTCGACCTGCAGGGTGGCGGCTCGCTGACCCCTGCGCGGCGGCTCGTGGCGGCCGTGCTCGAGGCGGGGCCGTCGTCCGTGATCAGCGGCCACCACGCCTGCCTGTGGCACGGCCTCGGCAACGCCCACGGCCACGCCCACGTCCTCGCGCTGGTGCCCGGCAGCCAGGCGAGCCGCACCACGGGCTTCTTGCGCGTCGCGCGCACGAGCCGGCCGGTGCCCGCGCCGGTGGTGCGCGGGCCGCTGCGGGTGGCCCCACCCGCGCGAGCCGTCGTCGACGCCGCCCGGGCCACCCGGACGCCACACGAGGCGGCAGCGATCGTCATCGAGGCCGTGCAGCGCGAGCTCGTGACCATGGAACAGGTCGCGCACGAGGTGGAGGCCGGCGCTCGGCGCGGGAGCGCGCCCGTTCGCCGCGCGGTCGAGCTCGCCGCGGCCGGCGCGTGGTCGGCGCCCGAGGCCGAGCTGCTCGAGCTGTGCGCCTCGAGTTCGCTGCTGCCGCACGTGTGGCCGAACCCGCGGCTGCGCCGTCCGGACGGCGTCGCCCTGCTCAGCCCGGACGGCTGGCTCGACGACGTGGGTCTCGCGCTCATGGTGCACTCGAAGGCCTATCACCTGCGCGACGCCGATTGGCAGGCCACCGTCGAGCGCGACGGCGAGCTGCAGGAGGCCGGCGTGGTGGTGCTGGGCTTCACGCCGGCGTCCGTCGCGAGCCAGCCGGGCGCCGTCCTGGCACGGATCGAGCGCACCTACACGCGCCTGGTGGCATCCCGACACCGACGCGCGGATGTGGTGATGACGCCGCGCGGACCGGGCCTGCAGCGGTGAGTGCACCCACAGGTGCGACGTCGGTCAGCGGCCCTGGTTGGCCACGGCCTCGGCGGCCTCGCGCGCGGCGTCCGGGTCGAGGTACTCCCCGCCGGCCACCACCGGCGTGAGCTGCCCGTCGAGCCGGTAGACCAGGGGCATGCCCGTGGGGATGTTGAGGCCGGCGATGGTCTGGTCGTCGATGCCGTCCAGGTGCTTCACCAGCGCGCGCAGCGAGTTGCCGTGCGCGGCCACCAGCACGACCTTGCCGTCCCGCAGGTCGGGAACGATCGCGTTCTCCCAGTAGGGCAGGAAGCGCTCGAGGACGTCGGCCAGGCACTCCGAGCGCGGCGCGGCGGCACCGAGGTCGGCGTAGCGGTGGTCGTCGCTCTGCGAGAACTCCGAACCGTCCTCGATGGGCGGCGGCGGGACGTCGTACGAGCGGCGCCAGAGCATGAACTGCTCCTCGCCGAACTCCTGGAGCGTCTGCTTCTTGTCCTTGCCCTGCAGGGCGCCGTAGTGCCGCTCGTTGAGCCGCCAGTTGCGGCGCACGGGGATCCAGTGCCGGTCGGCGACGTCGAGCGCGATGTTCGCCGTCGTGATGGCGCGGCGCAGCAGCGAGGTGTGGACGACGTCCGGCAGGCGCCCGGACGACGCGAGCAGCTCTCCGCCGTGCCGGGCCTCGGCCTCGCCCTTCTCCGACAGCGGGACGTCGACCCAGCCGGTGAAGAGGTTCTTGGCGTTCCACTCGCTCTCGCCGTGGCGGAGCAGGATCAGCGTGTACGGCGCGGCGCCGTCAGCGGGCGGAGTGCTCATGAGGCGAGCCTAGCGGCGCCGCGACTGGGGAGGATCACTGCACTCAGCGGTGGCGACTGGGGGCCCCAGCTGCCATAGGTTGGCCGCAGGGTGCCACCGCGCCAAACAACGGGAGAGGTCACGCGTCCAACGGGAGAGGTCACGCGTCGGGGGTGAGCAGGTGCTTGAACGCCTCGAGGTTGCGGGTCGACTCACCGCGCGAGGTGCGCCAGGCCCACTCGCGCTTCATCGACGACAGGAAGCCGAGGGCGAGCAGGGTGTCGAACGAGCCGTCGGCGGTGTCGAGGATCGCGCCGAGCAGCCCGTCGAGCGCGGCCTCGGTGACCGCCGCGAGCGGCAGCCGCCCGACGAGGTAGACGTCGCCGTCGTCGTCCGTGGCGAAGGCGATGCCCTGCAGGCGGGCGTTGCGCCGCAGCAGCCAGCGGTGGAACGCGTCGGCGTTCTCGTCGGGGTGCCGGATCACGAACGCCGACGCCGACAGCGAGTGGTCGCCGACCAGCAACGACACCGTGGTGCGCAGCTTGTGCTCACCCGGCAGCGTCGCCACGACCTCGCCCGGACGCCCTCCGCGCTCGTGCTCGACGCCCGCTTCGGTGAGGTGCGCGACCACCAGCTGCTCGACGTCGGCTCGGCTCGTCGGCGTGGTGGGCTGCACGTTCACGACCCTACTGCGACCGCCACACCGTCGCCCCCGAGCGCGCCACCGGACGCCACCCGCCGCGCGTGGCCGATGCGAGCCGCCCGGTAGGCACCCAGCAGGCCGTCGACCGTGGCGTCCCAGCCGTACCCGGCGGCGTGCTCGACGGCGCCGGCGGCGAGGGCCGTGCGCCGCTCGTCGTCGCGCAGCATCAGCGCCAGCCGGTCGGCCCAGGCACCGGCCTCGTGGCCGGGCACCAGCAGGCCGCTGCGCCCGTCGGCGACGGCGTCGCGCAGGCCGCTGACGTCGGCCGCCACCACCGGCGTGCCGCACGCCTGCGCCTCGAGCGCGACCAGCCCGAACGACTCGCTGTACGACGGCACCGCGACGACGTCGGCGGCGCGGTACCACGACACCAGCCGGTCGGCGGTGGCCGGCGGCTCGAACCGCACGACGTCCGAGATCCCCAGCTCGCGGGCGAGCCGCACGAGCGACTCGGGCTCGCGCAGCCCCGACCCGCTCGGGCCACCCACGATCGCGACGACCACCCTCGAGCGAAGCGCCGGCTCGCGCTCGAGCAGGACGGCGGTGGCGCGCAGCAGCACGTCCGGGGCCTTGAGCGGCTGGATCCGCCCGACGAAGAGCAGCAGCTGGGCGTCGGGCGGCACGTCGAGCTCGGCGCGGGCCGTCGCCCGGGCCCCGAGGCCACCCGGGGTGAAGCGCTCGAGGTCGACGCCGGGGTGCACGACGCTGATCTGGTCGCTGCGCGCGCCGTAGAGGCTCATCAGCTGGTCGGCCTCGGCGGCGGTGTTGGCGAGCACCCGGTCGGCGGCGTCGACCACCTGCTGCTCGCCGATCTCGCGACCGGACGGCTCGGGGGTGTCGCCGTCGGCGAGCGCGAGGTTCTTCACCCGCGCCATGGTGTGCATGGTGTGCACGAGCGGCACCTGCCAGCGGTCGGCGGCGAGCCAGCCAACCTGCCCGCTCAGCCAGTAGTGCGAGTGCACGAGGTCGTAGTGCCCGGCCGGGCGGGCGGCCGCGGTGCGCATGACGCCGGAGGCGAAGGCGCACAGCTGGCCGGGCAGGTCCTCCTTGTCGAGACCCTCGAACGGCCCGGCGGTGACGTGCCGCACGAGCACCCCGGGCGCCAGCTCGACCGTGGGCGGCAGGGTGCTGCTGGTGGCGCGCGTGAAGACCTCGACGTCGACCCCGCGCTCGGCGAGGCGGCGCGCGGTCTCGACGACGTAGACGTTGAGGCCACCGGCGTCACCGGTGCCAGGCTGGGCCAGTGGCGAGGTGTGCACCGCGAGCATGGCGACGCGGGAGGGCAACAGGCGGGTCACAACCGGGCAACACCGCGGCGACGGCGCAGTGTTCCCGCCCGGGCCGGCCGGCGCGAAAGCGCATCCGTGCAGGCAGCGAGACCACCGAGGGGCTCACGGCCGAGCCGGCTCGCCCCCCGGCAGCAGGCCGGACGTCACGAGCGCGGCCCGCACCCGCGCGCCGTTCCGGTCGTTCGCCCGGTAGAGGACGACGGGCTGGCCGAGCGGTGCGTCGATCCGCACGTTCTGCGGTGCGGCGAGCGTCGTCTCGGGGTCGGGTGCCTCGCCCGACCCCGGCTGCCCGGGCTCGCGCGAGCGCGCCGGACCGATGTCGTGCACCACGCCGGTGAACAGCTCGACCCAGCGCCCCGGCGGTAGCGCGACGTCCACCGATCGCTGCCCCTTCGTGAGCACCGGTGCGACGACGAAGGTGTCTCCGAACAGGAACTGCGAGCCGGTGGACGCCTGGGTGAGGCCCGGCTCCGCGAGCCATAGCGGGCGCACGACCGGCAGGCCGTCGCGACTGGCCTGCAGCACCGTCGAACGCCGGTAGGCGGCCAGCGTCGCGAAGACCCGGCTCATGCGCGCGAAGGCCACGAGCCGGTCGGGTGAGTTCCACACCTGGGGCAGGTCGGCCGGGTGGTCGCCGTCGGCGGTGACGAGCAGCGGCCCGAACACCTCCAGCTCGGTCCAGCGCTCGAGCAGCTCGTCCGAGCGCCCACCGCCCTTCCACCACCCGGTCGGCTCGTGCGAGCCGCCCACGGCCGAGTGCGTGATGGTGAGGCCCGAGATCCCGGCGTTCACCGTGGCGGCGAGCGCGCCCCCGAGCCCGCGTTGCGACCAGTCGGCCTCCTGCCGGCCGATGCCGAACGAGCCCACCGACGCCGGTGTGCGCTCGTCGGCGGTCACCTGCAGCAGCAGGCAGTCCGGACGCCCGGACTGCACGCACGCCTGTCGAACGATCGCGGCCCACCGGCGCGGCCACGCGTTGTGCTCGGTCAGGGGGTCACCGCGCGCCAGCCGGGCGTCGTCCGGGAGCTCGTCGCCGCCCAGCACGGCCCAGCCCGAGAGCCGCTCGGTGCGCATCCGCCGGGTGAGCACCTCGGTGTACCAGCGCACTGCGTCGGGGTTCGTGAGGTCGATGAGCTCGCCGCGCACCGACCCGACGTCAGCGTCGGGCGTGCGCACGGTGATCGGCCCGCCGGCACGCCCCGTCACGAGGTAGCCGCGGTCGCGGGCGGTGGCCAGCAGCTGCGGCTCGTCGTCCGGGCCGCCCGCGCGAGGGGCCACCGCCAGGCTGGGTGCCACGGACGTGAGCACGCGGACGTCCTTGGCCGCGAGCCGGTCGACGAGGCGGTGCCAGTCCGGGTACCGGCGTCGTTCACCGCCGTCGCGGATGAGGACGGCGGCGAGCGCGGCGTCGGCGCCCACGAGCTTCAGGGCGGTGTCGAGCACGCGCTGGGGGCCGCCTCGCACGCTGACGACCGCGCCGCTGGTCGCCCACCCGGGCAGCTGGTGCATCAGCGCGGCGTCGGAGGCGTGCTGCGTGACCAGCTGCACCGGCGTGCCGTCGTAGAGCCGGGCCTGCAGTCGGCTCTGCCACAGCGTGGCGTCGACGCGGCCACCGTGGCGCAGGTCGAGCACCGCGTACGCGCGTGAGTCGAGGGCGAAGCCGGTCGAGGCGCTGGAGAAGATCACCGGCACCGGTGCGAGGGACGCCGTGAGGTCGGCGCCGACGTCCGTGCCGCGCGTGAGGATCGGGTACCTGCCCTGGCGCAGCAGCAGCTCACCACGCTGCGCACCGGCACCGCGGAAGACGTACCCGTTGCGGCGGAACGAGTGCAGCGCCACCGCGTCGACACCGGGGACGTCGATGTCGAGCAGGACGCGCGAGTCGCGGGCACGGCGGGTGACGGTGAGGCTGAAGGCCCGTGCGAGGGGCCCGTCGGGTGCGTCGGCGAAGACGTGGCCGGTGTACCGCACCGACGCCGCCCGCAGGTCGCGGCCGGTGACGGTGACGTTGCCGAGTGCGTGGTCGACCACCTCGCGCACGTGCCAGCGCGGGCCGTCGTGGGCCGCCCATCCGGCGCCCGGGCCGGTGGTGTCGTCGTCTGCGCGCCACTCCAGGTGGCCCAGCGCCGCAGTGAACGGCGCGCCGTGGACGACGCTGCGGAACACCGTGGCCGACTGGCGCGTGACGAGCAGGCCGTCTGAGGTGAGCTGGACGTAGACGCCGTTGCCAAGTGACACCGAGCCCTGCAGGCCCGGCTGCACCCGCAGCAGGCCGGGCACGAGGTCGCTGGCGTCGCGCCAGTCGCGCCAGTCGCGCAGCAGCGGCGCCCGGAACGACGTCACTCCGACCACTGCCGCGAGCACGAGGACGGTCGCGAGGACGACCCGCACCGCACGCTGCACCGACCGAGCATGTCACCCTCGTGCCTCGTGGGACCACGCACGCAGCGCCCGGTGGGCACGATCACCCGCGGGACGACCAACCCCAACCGGCTGCGGCGTGTCGACCGCTGGGTCGCCGGGCCGGCCGCCTGGCGGTGGAGGTCGGCTGCGGCTCCGCTCGTGGTCGACCTCGGCTACGGCGCGACGCCGGTCACCGCCGTCGAGCTGCACGACCGGCTGCGCCGGGTGCGTGCCGACGTCGAGGTGGTGGGCCTCGAGATCGATCCAGCGCGCGTGGACGCGGCGCAGCCGCTGGCCCGGCCCGGACTGTCGTTCGCGCTCGGCGGCTTCGAGGTGCCCCTGCCGGGTGGCCGCCGTCCGCACGTCGTCCGCGCCTTCAACGTGTTGCGGCAGTATGACGAGAGCGAGGTCGCGAGCGCCTGGCAGACCGTGCGCGACCGGCTCGCGCCGGGCGGCGTGCTGGTTGACGGCACCTGCGACGAGGTGGGACGCCGGGCCGCGTGGGTCGCGGTGACCCGCGAGGACGGCCCGGTGTCGCTGACGCTGTCACTGCGGCTGCGCGGCCTCGACTCGCCGTCGCAGGTGGCTGAGCGCCTGCCCAAGGCGTTGATCCACCGCAACGTGCCGGGCGAGCGCGTGCACGACTTCTTGGGTGCCCTCGACGGCGCTTGGGCGCGACACTCGCCGTTGGCAAGCTACGGTGTGCGCCAACGGTTTCTGGCCACGGTGGAATCGGTGCGTCAACAGGGGTGGCCAGTGCTCGACGGTCCGACGCGCTGGCGTCTCGGCGAGGTGGGTGTCGCCTGGGACGCTGTGGCGCCGGGTGATCAGGCGTCCGGTCAGTAGCAGCCGTTGACGGTTGCAGCGAGCGCGTCGAGGTTGCGGCGCAGCAGGCTGTCGACCCGCCGGTGGTTCACGATGAACGCGAACGCCTTGAGCCGGCCGTCTTTGCCGACCGTGTAGCCGGCGAGGCTCGACGCGTCGCTCAGCGAACCGGTCTTGGCCGCCACCTTGCCGATGGCGCACCTCACCGGCGGCGCGGCGAAGCGGTGCTTCAGCGTGCCGGTGCGACCGGCGACGGGCAGCGCGCCCGTGCGCAGCACCGCGAGGTCGTCCTGGCCCGGCTCGAAGGCGTTGGCCACCACCCTCGCGAGCTGGGTCGTGGTGAGCCGGTCGGAGCGCGAGAGGCCGCTGCCGTCCTTCATCGCGGTGCTGGGCAGCAGGATGCCCTCACGAGCCAGGACCGCCCGCTGGGCGATGCGGGCGCCGGTCCACGTGCCGTGCTGCCCGACGGCGCGCGCCACCATGCGGTGCAGCGCCTCGGCGTGGTCGTTGTCGCTCACCAGCAGCATCTGCCGCACGATCGCGTCGAGCCGGTCGCCCTTCACCGAGGCGATCACCGGCGCCGGTGCCACCGCCTTGCTGCGGTAGACCGAGCTGACCTTGACGCCTTCGACGGCGAGGTACCGGGCGAAGACCTGAGCGGCGTCGCGAGAGGTGTCGGACACGTGGTGCCCGTCGACCACCAGTGCGCGGACCCATCGCACGTCGGTCGGCACGTAGCTGGACTTCCACCCGCTGGCCAGGGTGGGACGCGCGAAGCGGTAGTCGTCGAACCTGACCCGCACCCACGACAGGCCCCGCGCCCGGGAGTCGGCGGCGGTCTGGCGGGCCAGGGCCTGCAGGTCGGCGCTCGACAGGCTCGGGTCTCCGACCCCGACCAGCGTGACCGTGCGCGGGTCGCTCGTCGCGCGGCGCACCGTCGTCATGAACTGGTACGCGGGGCCGAAGACGGTCAGGGCGTTCGTGGCCGTCACGAGCTTGGCCGTGGACGCCGGCATGCGGCCGGTGCCGCCGTTCCTCGCCCAGACCACGCGGCCGCTCGCGACGTCGACCACCGTGCCGCTGAAGTACCGCCCGAAGTTCCGCGTCGTCGCACGGGAGCCGAGCCGCTGCGCGATGCGGCGGTCGGCCGACGTCGGCTGGTACGTGGTGGCCAGGGCCGTCGTCCGCACGGTGGTGGCGGCCGCCGGGCGCACGGCACCGGATGATGGCGCGGCGACGGCTAGCGGCGCGACGCAGCCGGCGGCGGCAAGCGCCACGACGGTGCGGCGGCTCAGGCGGCCCAGCGGACGGCGAGTCGGGCGGGCAGGTGGCGTCGACAGGGGCATATGAGCTGTTTCGACCGTCGATCTTGGAACCTGAACTCTTGGCTGCACCCAGGGGGGTGGTATTGCTCGGGTCGGGGCCAGCGTCTGCCGATAGGGCTTGCATGGGGCACGTCGCGCAACCCGCCTCCGGGACGGAGGCTGACCTGGCACGCCAGGCGATCTCGCGTGCCCTCGACGCCCTCGAGCTGGTGCCGTACGACGATCCCGCCGCCGCGGCAGCGCCCGCGCTCGAGCTCGCTCAACGTGCGGACGCCCTCGGGCTCCTCGACCTCGTGCACCGCGCGCGCCTCGTGCACGCCGACGTCATCGGCCGCGAGGGCGACACCGCCGGCGCCGGCAGCATCGCCCGCCAGGTCAACGAGTGGGCGGCCGAGAAGGCCGACGAGCACCTGCTCGCG
This sequence comes from Angustibacter sp. Root456, assembly GCF_001426435.1. Classification (NCBI taxonomy): domain Bacteria; kingdom Bacillati; phylum Actinomycetota; class Actinomycetes; order Kineosporiales; family Kineosporiaceae; genus Angustibacter; species Angustibacter sp. Root456. Next base: position 65,199 of record NZ_LMER01000020.1, read on the forward strand.
CGCAGCGAGCGGCTGCTGTCGGCGTTCTACTCGCGCATCGGCGACATGCCCACGGCGCTCGAGCACGCCGTGCGCGCCGTCGAGCTGCTCGGCGCCACGGCGCGACCCCGGCTCGTGGCCGACCACCTCATGGGCCTGGCGCTCGCGTACGCGCGCACGAGCTCGTTCGACGCCGCACGCGACCGCTTCGCCACCGTGCTCGAGATCGCCGACGAGCTCGACGACGCCAGCCTGCGCATCGCCGCGCTCAACAACCTCGCGTACGTCGAGTACTGGGCTGGCGAGCCGGAGGCGTCGATGCGCGTCGCGCTGGAGATGCAGCGCGTCAGCGAGGCGCACGCGCTCGCGCTCGACGCGTCGTTCCTCGACACGGTGGCCCGCGCTCAGATGCTCATGGGCGACTACGAGGCCGCCGAGCGCACGCTCGCCCCCGTGCTGGGCGAGGACGGCGAGGGCCTGTCGCGCGAGTCCGACAGCCTCCCCGAGGTGCTGCTCACGCTGGCCGAGTGCCAGCGGATGATCGGGGCGACCGACCGCGCGTCCGCCAGCCTCGCCCGCTCCGCCGAGCTGTGCGAGCAGCGCAACCTCGAGGAGGTGCGCGTGCGCGTGATGGAGGAGCAGGCCAGAGTGCTTGCGGCACAGGGCGACTACCGTGCGGCGTACGAGCAGCACCGCGAGTTTCATGCCGCCAGCCAGGCGATCTTCTCGTCCGAGCGCGATGCGCGGGCGCGCATCCTCGCGACGGTGTTCGAGACCGAGGAGGCCGTGCGCAGCAGTAAGCGGTTCCGCGAGATGTCGCTGCGGGACCCGCTCACCGGGCTGTACAACCGGCGCTACGTCGACGACCGCGTGCCGTCGGTGCTCAGCCGCTCGCGCACCCACGCCACGTACGTGTCGGTCGCGATCCTCGACCTCGACCACTTCAAGGCCGTCAACGACCAGCTCTCGCACGACACCGGTGACGAGGTGCTGCGCCGCCTCGCGCCGCTGCTGCAGAGCGGGGCCGGTGACGACGGTTTCGCCGCGCGCCTGGGCGGTGAGGAGTTCCTCGTCGTGCTCCCCGGGTTCGACACCGAGCAGGCGGCGCGCCGCTGCGAGACCCTGCGGCGCGTCGTCCGAGAGCACGGTTGGCGCGAGGTCGTCGGCGACCTGCCGGTCACCGTGAGCATCGGCGTCGCGACGACGTTCGCCGGCGCGCAGACGTACACGGCGCTGCTCGCGGAGGCCGACCGGTGCCTCTACGCCGCCAAGCGCGCCGGCCGCGACCGCGTCGTCTCCTCCTGACCCCCGCCTGACCCCGGCCGACCCCGCCCCCCTCGCGCTACCGGCCCTCCGGCAAATTCCCCGGAATTTGTACGCCTAGGTGGTCGCAGCCGTACAAGTTCCGGGGAATTTGCCGGGGCGGGGAGAGGTCAGGCCTCGAGGAGGATCGTGACCGGGCCGTCGTTCACCAGCTCGACCTGCATGTGCGCTCCGAACCGCCCGGTGCTCACCTCGAGGCCGCGTTCGCGCAGGGCCGCGACGACGTCGTCGACGATCGGCTCGGCCACCGGCCCGGGCGCCGCCGCCGACCACGACGGACGCCGTCCCTTGCGCGTGTCGGCGTAGAGCGTGAACTGACTGACCACGAGCAGGGGCGCGCCGAGGTCGAGGGCCGAGCGCTCGTCGTCCATGATCCGCAGGTCGGCGATCTTGTTGGCGATGGCAGCCACCTGAGCCGGGCCGTCGCCGTGCGTCACGCCGACGAACACGAGCAGCCCCGGCCGGTCGAAGGCACCGACCACCTCGCCGTCGACCCGCACGCCGGCCCGGCTCACCCGCTGCACGACCGCTCTCACACCGGCTCCTTCGTCGACCCGATCCGGTACTCCCAACCGTCCTGCCAGCGGAAGTCCTCGTGCGCCAGGCTCTCCAGGGCCATCCCGTGCACGAGGTGCTCGAAGGCCCACCGAGTGGCGATGTGCCCGATCACGAGCACCCGCCGGCCCTCCCAGCGCAGGGCCAGGTCGTCGAGGAACCGGCCGACGCGCGTGACGGCCTGGCGCCAGCTCTCGCCGTGCGGGTAGGGCGAGTCGAGGTGGTCGGCGCGCGCGGCATGCAGCTCGGCCGCGGGCATGCCGTTGCGCGTCCCGTAGTCGCACTCCCGCAGCCGCCAGTCGAGCAGCACGGGCACCGGCGCGGCCGCGAACGCGAGGGACGCGGTCTCGACCGCGCGGGCGAGGTCCGAGCTGAAGACCGCGACGATCCCGTCGTCCGCCCGGCGGCGGCCGAGCTCGCGCGCCTGCTCGCGGCCCTGCTCCGACAGCTCTCCCGGGCCCGGCCGGTGGCGCGCCCCCGCTCGTTGTCGACGGTCGTGGCGTGGGTCTCGAACACCACCTCGACAGCCACGGCGTGCCCTCCCTCAGCCCAGCGGAAGGGCGCGGACGGCGCCCACGGGCTCACCGTGCCCGAACACCGGAGCCTCGCCGAGGAACTCGATCGCCGAAGGCTCGATCCCCAGCGCCAGCAGCGCCTGCTGCATCACCACCGGCCGGGCCCGCTCGCCGCCGTCCCCGATCTTGATGGCCGCGGAGTGCCCGGACGGCAGCGCCGCCGCGTACACCGCCTCGGCGCCGTCCTTGGCGATGAGGCCGGGCACCGACTGCATGAGCCGCGTGACGTCGCGCCGCGTGCCGCCGACGTACTCGGGGTGCGCCCGGACGGCGGAGCCCACCTTCCCCTCCGGCGTGTCGCCCGGCGCCACGGCCAGCGCCGCGAACGAGCGCGCGAGGGCCGTCAGCGAGATCGCCATGACCGGCGCCCCACAGCCGTCGACGCCCGTGGCGCTGACGGGCTCGCCGCCCAGCCGCCCGAGGGTCGCGGCGATGGCGACCTGCAGCGGGTGGTCGGGGTCGCGGTAGGTGTGGAGGTCCCAGCCGGCCACCACGCACGTGGCGAGCATCGCCGCGTGCTTACCTGAGCAGTTCTGCGCGAGCGATGACTTGTCGCGTCCGGCCGCGATCCACGCGGTGCGCTCCTGCGCGTCGTACGGCAGGTCAGGGGTGTTCTGCAGGACGCTGTCGTCGAGCCCAGCGTGCGCCAGCACCCGTTGCACCGCCTCGAGGTGGAACGCCTCGCCCGAGTGGCTGGCGGCCGCGAGCGCCAGCAGCTCGCCGTCGAGGTCGAGGCCAGCGCTCACCATGGCGGCGGCCTGGGCCAGCTTGTTCGACGACCGGGCGAACATCGGCGCGTCGACGTCGCCGACCGCGACGATCACGTGCCCGTCCGGGTCGAGCACGACGGCGCTGCCGTGGTGCACCGACTCGACGAAGCCTGACCGGACCACCTCAGCGACGGGCACGACAGCCATGCCCTGGACCCTAGTGGGACGCTCCGGGTGCAGCGAGCTCGGCCTCGGTGACCACGTCGAACACCCTGCCCGACAGCAGCATCCGGCTGATCTCGTCGGCCTCGACAGGACGGCTGAAGAGGTAACCCTGCCCGAGCTCGGCGCCCTGCTGCTGGCAGGCCCGCAGCTGCTCGACGGTCTCGATGCCCTCGGCGATGGTCTGCAGGTCGAGCCCCGCGGCGACGTCGATCACCGAGCGCACGAGCACTGCGGTCCGGGCGTCGCCGACCAGCGCGCCCACGAACTCGCGGTCGATCTTGAGGACGTCGGCGTCGAAGCGCCGCAGGTAGCGCAGTGACGAGTAGCCGGTTCCGTAGTCGTCGATCGCGACGGAGATGCCTTCGGCGCGCAGCTTCTCGACCAGACCGGCCGCCGTCTCGAGGTCTTCCATCAGCGCGCTCTCGGTGATCTCGAGCACGAGCTGGTCGGGCGAGATCGCGTTGCGCCGCAACGCCTCCTGCACGATGACGGGCAGCGTGGGGTCGCCCAGCTGCCGGGCCGAGAGGTTGACGCCGAGTCCGAGCCGGACGTCGGGGGCCAGCTCGGCCCAGGCCGCCAGCTGGGCCAGCGACGTGTGCAGCACGTGCGTGCCGAGGCGACCCATGGCCCCGACCTGCTCGGCCATGGGGATGAACTGCACGGGGCTGATCTCGCCGAGGTCGGGGTGGCGCCAACGCAGCAGGGCCTCCACGCCGCGCAGCACACCGGTGCTCAGGTCGACGACCGGCTGGTAGAGCAGGTGGAACTCGGCGAGGTCGCGCGTCGCGATCTCCTCGCGCAGCCGGATCACCGACGCGGCGCGGGTGCGCTCGACGCCGGTGAGGACGACGGCGGGCGCGTGCTGCACGTCCTTGTCGGCCTTGGCCTGGTACATCGCGACGTCGGCGTGGGCGAGCAGGTGCTCGGAGTCGCGTGCCTCGGCGCGCCCGGGTGCCCGCTCGTCGAGCACCACGCCGACGCTCGGGCGCACGCTGAACTCGCGGCTGCCGATCACGAACGACCCGTCGAAGGCGTCGACGACCCGCTGCGCGAGCGGTTGGCCGCCGCCGCGCACGGCCTTCTGGCAGATGGCGAACTCGTCGCCGCCGAGCCGCGCCACGAGGCCGTCGGCCGGCATGGCGGCGAGCAGCCGGCGCGCGCACTCCTGCAGCAGGCGGTCGCCGGTCTCGTGGCCGTGGGTGTCGTTGACGTCCTTGAAGTCGTTGAGGTCGACCATCGCCACGCCGACGGGGTGGGCGGTGACGTCGGCGAGGGCCTGGCCGAGGAACTGCAGGAAGCCGCGCCGGTTGGCCAGACCGGTGAGCGGGTCGAGCAGCGTCTCGGCCCGCGCGGTGCGCTCACGCGCCTCCAGCTCGGCGACGAGCTCGTGATGGTCGTGGGCGGCCGCCGCCTGCCGGGCGAGCATCCCAAGGCCGGCCAGCAGGATGGGCAGCATGTCGGCGCGGCGGAAGTCCCCGCCGTTGACGAAGGTCCATCCGGCGACGAGCAGAGCCACCGCGAGCGGGCCGTAGGGCACGACGAGCTCACTGAGCACCGTGCCGTTGGCGAGGGACTCGGGGGGTTCGGTCGGGCTGTCGCGAGCGCCCCGGGCGAAGGCGGTGCCGAGCACGGCCACGAGGCCGACCTGGTAGAGCTGGGCGATCCAGCCGGTGTTGTCGTAGGTGCCACCTGCGACGGCGACGGCGTACGCGGAGTCCGAGACCAGCAGCAGCGCCAGCCCGAGGCCACCGCGGCGCAGGAAGGCGCGGGCGTGGGGCACCGCGCGCGGATACACCGACACGATCGCGGCGAGCGTGAAGGCACCGATGATCGCGTACGACGCCCCGACGAGGTCGCCGCCGCCGCCGCCGGCGTGGACGCGTAGCTGCAGCGAGAGGTACCACAAGGCGGCGGCTGCCGTGACGCCCTCGGCCAGCGCCCCCACGCGCAGCCCGCGGTAGGTGGGGACGAGCACGACGCAGGCCACGGCGAACGGCGCGTACGACAGGCCGAGCAGCTGCATCGGGCTGCTCGGGTCGGCGGGGTGCCCGGTGAGCACCACGGGCAGCGTCGCCGCCACGCCCGCCAGGAGCAGGCCGGCGCCCAGCAACCGCTTGGAGGCGGTGAGCCCGTCGCGCCGCTGGGCCAGGACGAGCAGCGCCACCGCCGCGGCCAGGGCGGTGCCGGCCCGCACCACGACGGAGAACACGGGACCCCACGAGACGGCGAGCACGCTGAGCGTCGCCAGCACGGCGCCGGTCAGCGCGATGAGGGGCCGCCGCGCGCGGCTCATGGCTGGCACATCAGATGTATCGGCACAGAGGAGCTGTGCCTACAGGGCTCTGGCGTGGGCAGGTTGCAGGCCGTGGAGCACGTCGTCGAAGCCGTTGGTGAGCACGCGGTCGCGCCCGGCCTCCTTGGCCCGGTAGAGCGCGCGGTCGGCGTCGCGGAGCGTGAGGTGGGGGTCGGCTCCCGCCTGGTGGCAGCTGGCGCCGCCCGACCACGTGATGTGCGGGTAGTGCTCGGCCCAACGTTGGCGCAGCCGGGCGGTGACCGACGCGGCGCCGAGGCCAAGGCCGTTGTCTTGCGGCAGCACGAGCACGAACTCCTCGCCGCCGTAGCGCGCGACCTGGTCGCGTCCCCGGACGACGGCGAGCAGCGTGGTGGCGAAGTCGACGAGCACCTGGTCGCCGTAGTCGTGCCCCCCGCTGTCGTTGACCTGCTTGAAGTGGTCGAGGTCGAGCACCAGCACGACGTCGCCGGGGCTCAAGGTCGCGAGCGTCGTCTCGAGCGCGCGCCGGTTGGGCAGGCCGGTGAGCGCGTCCGTCTCGGCCTGCTGCTGCAGGTCGTTGGCGCGGTCGAGGTTGGCGGCCGCGCGCAGCGCGAGCACGTCGGCGAGCACCGCCCAGATCAGTGCGGCCAGGACGAGCCGCACGACCTGCTCGGGGCCGACGTGCCGCTGCATCGCCACGAACGTGACGACGGCGGCGGGCAGGGTCCGCAGCCCGGTGTGCACGGGCGCCACGACGCCGACGTACATGAACCACAGGGTCAACAGGGCGACGTACGCGGGCGCGGCTGAAGGGGCCCCGACGCCGAGCGCCACGAGCACGACCATGGCGGCGTGGGGGTAGGCCGCGGTGGTCCAGCGGTCCCAGCGGCGCCAAGGTAGGGCGGCGCTGATCAGCCCGACCAGCACCATCGCGGTGGCGGCCCCGAAGACCACCCAGGGGACGCCGTCCTCCTCGCTCACCCACCAGCCCGACAGGCCGATGGTGAGGCCCTGGAAGACCATCAGCCAGCGGCCGAGCCGGGCGGCGTCACTGGTGGAACGCACGTCGACGACTGTGGCGACCCGCTGCCTGAACCTGCTCACGACCAAGTTGTCGTCGCAACGGCCTGCGGGCTTGAGCCCACGATCTGCTGGGCTGGCGGCGGCGCGCCGAACTCGTCCGGCGCGGTGGCGGTGACGACGCGGTTGCGCCCGGCGGCCTTGGCGGCGTAGAGGGCGCCGTCGGCGCGACGCAGCGTGGCGTAGGGGTCTTCGGACGGCGCGACGTCGGCCGCTCCCGCGGACCACGTGACGTCGTGGCCCAGGCGGTGCCACGACTCGCGGACCCGGTGCAGCACGGCCGTCACCACCGCTGGCGACGCCGCCTGGTGGAGCACCAGCACGAATTCCTCGCCGCCGAGCCGGGCGACGACGTCGCTGGCCCGCACGGCCTCACGCAGCACGCGGGCGAAGTCGACCAGCACGGCGTCGCCGTACGCGTGGCCGTGCCGGTCGTTGACGAGCTTGAAGTGGTCGAGGTCGAGCACGACGACCGCGTCGCCGGGCGCGGCGCCGACGAGGGCCGTGTCGAGGCCGCGCCGGTTGAGCACACTGGTGAGGGCGTCGGTCGCGGCCTGGCGCTCGAGGGCGGCGGTGCGTCCGCTGCTGAATGCGGCGCGAGCGGCCATGGCCTCGGCGATCACGACCCAGGTGCAGCCCGCGAGCACGCCACGCACGAGGTGGCGTGCGTCGAACTCGCCCAGCATGAGCAGGTAGACCGACACCGCAGGCATCAAGAGCGTCAGCGACGTACCCGCCGGGGCAGCGAGGCCCGCGAAGAGGAACCACAGCGCGAGCAGGCCGGCGTACGGCGCCGCCGCACGCGGCGGCCCCAACGCCAGACAGCCGAGCACGCCGATGGCGACGACGGGCAGCGTGGCGACGCTGCGGCGAGGCCAGCGCTGCCAGGGCAGAGCCGCAGCACTCAGCCCCGCGACGATCAGCCCGACTCCGACGGCGAGCGGGACGCCGGCCGCACCGGCCGAGGCGTGCAGCCACACGCCGGTGCTCGCGACGACCGCGCCCTCGAAGACGACGAGCACGATGCCCAGCCGCGCGGCAGCGGCGGTGTCGGTGACGTCCAACACCGCGGCCAACCGGCGCACGAGGCCCTGCACGAGGTGATCTTCGACTCGTGGCGGCCGGCGCTTGAGGATTCGCGCAGGCGTGCCGCGCCGTCAGCGGGTGTAGTCGTCCTCGAGCCGCTCGATGTCGGACTCGTTGAAGTCACCGAACGCGATCTCGAGCAGCCGGCCGGCGCGGTCGCTCTTGTTGGCCATGCGGTGGACGGCGCCACAGGGCACCCACACGTCGTCGCCCGGCTGCGCCGTCCACGAGCGGTCGTCGACGGTGACGTCGATCGGCACGTCGAGCACGTGCCAGAACTCGCCGCGGTGGCCGTGCTTCTGCAGGCTCAGCCGGTGGCCGGGCTCGACGGTGATGATCTTGACCGTGACGCGCTCGTTCGACACGAACTGCTGGAACTGACCCCAGGGGCGCTCGGCGACGAAGAACGCCTCGCGCGGGTCGGCGACCTGCGGCTGCGCGTCGTCCGGCCGGCTCACCATGGACCGTAGGGGCCGGCTGACCCGCCGCGGCCGCCGCCTTGCACTTGGTTCAAGGCCGGCCGCACGTCGACGAGGTAGACGGCCGCTGCGACGAAGGCCGCGAGGTTCAGGAAGTTCAACGGGCTGAGGAAGGCGCCGTTGAACGAGATGAAGCCGATCGCGACCGCTACGCCGAGGATGATCATCCACCGCTGCTTGGTCATCTTGCCCGCGGCGACATAGGCGTCGGTACGGCGCCGGGCGCCGTCGACGAGGGCGACCAGCTGGACGATGAAGGCCAGCACACCCAGCGCGAAGAAGACGAGGGCCTGCGCGGACCCGAGAGCGAACATGAGAGGAGTCTAGGCGAGGACGTGAAGGGGACGGGCCGGCGCGCGGCCCGTCCCCTCCGACGCTCGATGCGTCAGTCGCCGACCTTGCTCGCGCTGGCCTCGGTCGCCTTCGCGGCAGCCGCAGCGGTCTTGCGAGCGCTGGTGACGGTGGCCTTCGCGGTGCTCTTCGCCCGCGTGGTGCGCTTCTTGGCGGTCGTGGTGGTGCGCTTGGCGGCCGACTTGGTGCCGGTCGTGCGCTTGGCCACGGACTTCTGCGTGTCGGCCACGACCTCGCTGCCCTCGCGCTTCGCCGTGGTCACCGTGGCCTTGGCCGCGGTGCGGGTGTCAACGGCCGCGTGGCGGACGGTGGTGACGGCGGCCTTGCCGCGCGAGAGCGTGACCTTGCCCTGGGCGATGAGGTCCTGCGTCGCCTTCTGGCGCTTGATGCGGGCGACGAGCTTCTCACCGCGCGCCGCGAGGTCCTCGTACGCCTCCTCGGCCTTGCCGGCCAGCTCGATCGACTTGTTGAGGGCCACGACCGGCACCTGCTGGGCCTGGCCGGGCAGCGCCTTGACGTCGAGGTTGAGGCGGGCGACCTCGACGCGCAGCTGCGCGCCACGAGCCCGAGCGTCGCGAGCCTTCTCGACCACGAGGTCGGTGGCGCCCACGAGGGCCAGCACCGGCGTCCGGTCGGTGACCGTCTTGCGGATGTCGTTCACGAGAGTCATGAGGTGCTCCTTCGGTCGCTGCTTCGGGTGGTCCGTGCGGTCGACGCCGCCGTCGACCGAGTCGTCGGGGCCGGCTTGCGCGCGGCTTTCTTCGCCGTCTTCGTGGCGGCCTTCTTGGCGGCCTTCTTCGTGGCCTTCGCAGTGGCCTTCGAAGTGGCCTTGGTGGCCGCGCGGGGCGCCGGCCGGGCGGCCGGCTCCTCGACGCGGGCGTTCTCAGCGCAGAACGACTCGTAGATGTCGAGCAGCACGCGCTTCTGCCGCTCGCTCAGGCCGGCGTCGCCGAGGATCGCGGCCTTCACCTCGACCTGACCGGCGTCCTGCTCCTCGAGGATCCCGGCCCGCACGTACAGCGACTCCGCACTGATCCGCAGGCCCTTGGCCAGCGACTGCAAGATCTCGGCGCTCGGCTTCTTCAGACCGCGCTCGATCTGGCTGAGGTAGGGGTTGCTGACGCCCGCCACCTCGGCGAGCTGGCGCAACGACAGCTTGGCGCTGTGCCGCTGCTCCTTGAGGAAGCCGCCGAGGTCAGCCAGGTCGTCCTTGATCGAACTCACGCTTACTACTGTGCTTGCTGCAGTTAGCAGATGCAAGCGAGCAGGCCGTGAGCCCCCTCACACGCCCAGGGCTGATCATCCGCTGGGTGGTACACGAGTACTACCCCAGGTAGCATCCCGGTATGAAGGTCAGCATCAGCCTGCCTCGCGAGGACATCGAGTTCCTCGACTCCTACGTCCACGAGCAGCGTCGCCCGTCACGCTCCGCTGCCATCCACGACGCCATCGCTGTCTTGCGGGCGGCTCGCCTACAGAGTGACTACGCGGCTGCGTTCGACGAGTGGGAGCACAGCGGCGAGGCCGCCGCATGGGAGGCAGTCACGGGCGACGGTCTCGGCGCTCGATGAGGCGCGGCGAGATTCGGTATGCCGATCTCGAACCAGCTCGGGGATCAGAGGCAGGCAAGGTCCGACCGGTCGTCGTCGTGAGCAACAACGGGGCGAACGCCGCCGCAGCCGCTCGGGGACGAGGCGTCGTGACGATCGTGCCTCTCACGTCGAACGTCGACCGGGTGTTCGACTTCCAGGTGCTCGTGCCAGCGGTGGCATCCGGACTGCCGAGGGACTCCAAAGCACAGACCGAGCAGGTGCGAAGCATCGACGTCCGTCGACTTGGACCATCCGTCGGCGCGTTGCCGTCCCAGCTCGTCGTCGAGCTAGGGCACGCCTTGCGGCTTCATCTCGGTCTGTGACCGAGGGTCACTCGGCGGCGAGGACGTCCTCGACGCTCGTCTCGCCCTCGCGGTAGCGGCGGCCGACCTCGGTAGTGAGCAGGTCCATCACACCCTGCACCCGGTGGCGCGACTCGCTCACCGACGACTCCAGCGCCGCCAAGTGCTCGAGGGCGTGGGTCAGCTCGGCGTCGCTGAGGGACGACGGGTCGCTGGCTCGGACGTCGTCCACGGCGCTCTCGGCCGCCCGGCGGTGCTCACCCACCCGGCTCGGCTCGGCGGTGAGGTGCCGCCCGAGGCCGTGGTCGCTGCGCGGGCCGTCGGCGAGCACGCTGGCCAGGTCACGCGCCAGCTCTTGGTCGGAGCGGCTGCCGGCCGGAACGGCGCCGTCACCGGCGCGGCTGCGCTGCTCGGCGCGCAGCAGGTCCATGCGCCCCTGCAGCAGGCGGCGGGCGTAGCTGAGGTCGGCCTCCTCCTGCTCGGCGAGGTGCCGCCGCTCGCGCAGCTCGTCGATCGGCAGGTCCGCCAGACCCTGGGCGAAGGACGGTGCGAGGACGCGGTCGATCGGTCGGCGTCCACCCTCGTGCGGCTGCGTCGTCATGGATCCTCAGCTCGACTGGCTCGGTGCGCGGCGGTCGCGCACAGCGAGCAGGCTACGCGCTTCGTCGGTGGACAGGGGCGGTCTCTGCATCACGGTCGCGAGGTGCGCTGCGCGCTCGACGAGCTCGGCGTTGTCGCGCACCGGGCGGCCCTTGGCGAAGACGAGGTTGTCCTCCATACCCACTCGCAGGTGGCCACCCATCGCGAGCGCCGCGGCGGCGATCGGCAGGTGCGTGCGCCCGATGCCGGTGGCCGACCACGACGTCACCTCGGCGGGCAGCATCTGCACCCCGGCCACCAGCGCCTCGACCGTGCCCGGCATGCCACCCGGCACGCCGGTGACGAAGTCGACGTGCACCTTGCCGCCGTAGGGCAGGCCGTAGGTGTCGATGAGCCGGCGCAGCGCCGCGACGTGGCCGAGGTCGAACAGCTCGAACTCCGGCACCACCTCGCGCTCCTGCGCCTGCTGGTAGAGCTGGCCCATGAACGGGTAGGGGTTGAGGAACACGTCGTCGCCGAAGTTCGTGGTGCCGCAGGTGAGCGAGCACGAGTCCGGCTCGGCGTCGAGCACGTTCAGGCGCGACTCGAGCGGGTCGTGCACGCTGCCGCCGGTCGACAGCTGCACGACCAGGTCGGTCTGCTCGCGCAGTGCCTGCACGGTGTCGCGCAGCCGCTGGGGGTCGAGCGTGGGCTGGTGCTCGTCGTCGCGGATGTGCACGTGGATGAGCGACGCACCGGCCGCTTCGCAGGCCTTGGCCTCGGCCACCAGCTCGTCGAGCGTGGTGGGCAGCTGCGGGACGTCGGACTTCGCGGTCTCGGCGCCAGTGGGGGCGACGGTGATCATGGTGCCGGGCATGGCCGACATCCTGCCATCAGGGCGCGACGACGAGCTCCTGGGCGGCGCTCACGCCGTCGACGATCAGGACGGCGTCGGGGGCCGTGTTGCGCTTCACCAGGGCCAGGGCCACCGGACCGAGCTCGTGGTGGCGGGCCGCGGTGGTGACGTGACCGATGCGCCGCCCGTCCAGCTCGACGTCCGTGTTCGAGGTGGGCAGGTGGTGGGAGGAGCCGTCGAGGTGCAGCATCACCAGGCGCCGCGGGGGGCGGCCGAGGTTGTGGACGCGGGCGATCGTCTCCTGGCCGCGGTAGCAGCCCTTGCGCAGGTGCACCGCGGTGCGCAGCCAGTCGACCTCGTGCGGGATCGTGCGGTGGTCGGTCTCGAAGCCGAGCCGGGGCCGCCAGGCCACGACCCGCAGCGCCTCGGCGGCCCACGTGCCGGCCAGGGGGCGCTCACCGACGACCTCCGCCAGCTGCCGGCGCGGGACGAGCAGCTCGCGCCAGGCACGGCCGTTCGCCGGGTGGTCGGCCTCGTCGACCGCCGCGTACGACACGCTGCCCGGCGCCACGTGCGGCCACGGATCGCGCCAGGCCAGCGGCTCGCCGTCCGCGCTCTCGCGACCGACGGGCTCACCGAGCACGGCGAACTCGGCCGAGCGGTCGGTGACCTCGACCCGGAGCATGAACTGCATGCTGCGCAGCCACGCGATGAGCGCCTCGGCGGTGCCCGGCTCGGCCGTGATCCAGGCGCTCTCGCCGTCGTCCACGACGTGCAGCGCGTGCTCGACGTGTCCCTTGGGGCTGAGGATCAGGGCCTCGGTGGAGGTGCGCGGTGCCAGGTCGGTGAGGTGCTGGCTGGTGATGGAGTGCAGCCAGGAGAGGCGGTCGGGGCCGGTGACCGTGACCACCGCGCGGTGCGAGAGGTCGACGACGGCCACCCCCTCCTCGAGCAGCCGCTGCTCGCGGGTGGGGTCGCCGTAGTGCCAGGCGACACCGGCGTCGACACCGTCGGCCGCCACCGCACCGGGTCGGGTCAGCAGCGGGCTCGTGAGGGTGTCGAGGCTCATGCCTGGGTCAGCGTCCGTGGCGCGTCACTCATTCCACGCGCTTGAGCTGGGCCGACGCGTGGGACTGCATCGGCTGGCCGACAGCGGCCATGTCCATCACCCACATGAGGTCGCTCTCGACCAGGCCGTACATGCGCTGCGCGGCCGTGTACTCCTTGGCGGTGGGCGTGCGGGCCACCATGTCGGTGTGCAGGTTGACGCGCGGGCCCTCGACCGACCCGACGTAGATCTCGACGTAGCCCGTCGGGTGGGTGAGCAGCACCTCGAGGTCGCCGTTCTCCCCCGGACGCCAGAAGCCGGTCTCGCTGGCGAGCGGGCGCACCCGGTTTCCGGCGCCGTCCAGCTCCCACGCCTGGCTGCGGTAGTGCAGGAACGGCCGGCCGTCGTGACGGAACTCGACCTCCTGGCCGAAGTTCGCCGACTCGATCGTCGGGTAGCCGACGACGCCCGCACCCTCCCAGCGGCCGATCAGCCAGGCGAGCGGCATGAGCGGGGCGGGCAGGTCAGGGGTGATCTCCACGGCTCAGCGCTGGCCGCGGAACAGGCGGTAGACCACGAACACCGCGAACCAGCCGATCACCACGGACGTGGCGACCAGCACGGACGTGTAGACGATCTCCAGAGCACTCACGGCCCCGATGCTATCGGCCGCCGCTACGGTGGCCACCATGGCACGTTCTCTCGTGGTCAAGGTCACGGCCGGCGCCGACGACGCCGAGCGCTGCACGCAAGGCTTCACCGTCGCGGCGACCGCCCTGGCCGCGGGAGCGCAGGTGAGCCTGTGGCTGACCGGCGAGGCGACCTGGCTCGCGCTCCCCGGCCGGGCCGAGCAGCTCGAGCTGCCGCACAGCGCTCCCCTCGGCGACCTGCTGGGCGCGCTGCTCGCGGGTGGCCAGGTCACGGTGTGCAGCCAGTGCGCCGTCCGGCGCGACCTCGTGGTCGACGACCTGCTGAACGGCGTCCGGGTGGCGGGGGCCGCCGTGTTCGTCGAGGAGGTGCTCAGCGAGGGCGCGCAGGCTCTCGTGTACTGATCCTGTGAAGAGGTTCGTCCCGTTACGCGCGGAAGGGCCGCTCACACCGCGTGACGACCTATCCTCAGTGGGTGTCCGCGACCCAGACCGAGCCGGTGCCGAACGACGTCGGCTCCCGCACGCCCCGTCACCGCACGCCCCGTCACCGCACGCTGCGCATCGCGCTCATCAGCATCGGGGTGGTGCTGCTGCTCATCGTCGTCGCCGTGGCCGGCTACCTCTTCATGCTCGACCGCGCGGTGGCCTCGAACCTCCACCGCGACACCTCGCTGATGCAGGGCCTGACCGACAGGCCGGCCAAGCCGCAGGACGGCCCGGGCGCCGGCGCGCTCAACTACCTGCTCATCGGGTCCGACAGCCGCGCGGGCGAGGGGCCGTCGAAGATCACCGGCCAGCGGTCGGACACGATCATGGTCGCCCACGTGACCGCCAAGCGCGACAAGATCTACTTGATCGCCTTCCCCCGCGACCTCTACGTCGACATCCCCGGCCACGGCAAGAACAAGATCAACGCCGCGTTCACCTTCGGCGGCACGCCGCTGCTCGTCTCGACGCTGGAGCAGCTCACCGACACGCGGATCGACCACGTCGCGGTGATCGACTTCGAGGGCATGCGTCAGCTCACGAACCTGGTGGGCGGGGTCAGCGTCGACAACCGGTACGCCTCCACCGTGCCGCCGTACACGTTCCCCGAGGGCCGCATCACGGTGCAGGGCGATGAGGCCCTCGCCTTCGTGCGTCAGCGCCACGGCCTGCCCGGCGGTGACCTCGACCGCGTCGAGCGCCAGCAGCAGGTGGTGAAGGGCATCCTGCTCAAGGGCGTCAGCAAGGACGTCGCCACCAACCCCGGCAAGCTCATGGACCTGATGAAGGCGGGTGCGAGCAGCCTCACGGTTGACGGCGCGCTCGACCAGGGCGAGCTGCGCTCCACCGCGGTCTCCATGCGCAACCTGCGCGGCGACGACATCGTCTTCGTGCAGGCGCCGATCACCGGGTTCGGCCGCAGCCCTGCCGGCGCCTCGATCGACGTCCTCGACACCGGGCGCATGCAGGAGCTGTCGAAGGCGCTGCACGACGACGACCTTCCCGGCTACCTGGCCGACAACCCCGCCCGCACGAAGTAGCGCGGCGCCGAGCCTCAGCCCACCAGCAGGCGCAGCAGGACGTAGGCCACGGCGCCGGACGACGCCAGAGGGGCCACCGCCAGCGCGACCCAACCCGGGGCGCGGGCCGACGCGGGCAGCACCGCGAGCATGCGGTGCAGGACCAGCGCGGTGGTGGCGCAGACCAGTCCGGTGAGCAAACCGACCACCACCGTCTCCTGCGCGAACAGACCACCGAGCAGCGCCGCCACCAGCCCACCGCACACGACGGCCACCGGGTACGACAGCCGCCCGGGCCAGGGCAGCAGGACGCCGGCCAGCGCCGTGACGACACCGGCGCCCCAGACGACGACCCCGGTCGCGCTCACCGCGGTGGCGGGCAGGGCCACGAGCGCGCTCAACGACGCCAGCACCGCGATACCCATCACGGAGCCGGTCACGGACTCGACCAGTCGCGGGCGCGCGTCGCGGCGAGCCAGCTGGTGCACGAACTCGGCGAGCACCCCCAGAGCCACGGCCAGGGCCAGCCACCGCAGGCGCGGCTCGTCCGGCGTGGCCGCCACCGCGAGAGCGCAGCCGGCACCGGCGAGCGCGACCACGGCGCGCGTGCCGCGGGGGCTCGGCAGGTCGAGCAGGTCGGGCCAGCCCCACGCCATGGCCAGCGCGGTGAGCGCCACCGCCGCCGCGGCGAGCACCGGTCCGGCGAACGAGCCCAGCACGATCACCGCAGCGAGCGCCGCGCTCAGCCCCACCGTCCAGTACGCGACCGCGCCGCGGGGCGCACCGAGCAGGGCCGGAACGACCGTCGCGTCACCCGCGGCCCGCGGGGGCTCGGAGGCGGTGGGTGCGTCGCTCACCCCGTCATCTTGCCAGGTGCGGTTGCTCGCGACGGAGCGGTCAGCGACCGCCGCCGGAGTTGGCGCTCAGCCCCCGGCGAAGGGTGGGAGCACCTCGACCGTCTGGCCGTCGGCCAGCCGCAGGTCGGTCGCGTCGTCACGCACCACCCGGCCGTCGACGAGCACCGAGCTGCGGCCGAGTACCTCGGCAAGGCGGCCGCCGCGGGCAGCGAGCGCCTGCAGCACCTCCACGACGGTGTCGGCGGCGAGGCGCTCCTCGTCGACACCCGCCGCCTCGCGGGCGCCGGCCCAGTAGCGCACGGTCACTTCGGCCACGGGCGCTCCCTCGTGCTCTGCGGCGGCATCTCAGGCTGCGGGACATCGCGCCACGGCCTGAGACGGTCCGTGGCGCCGTGCCCTATTCTGCCGGAGTCGGCCAGCGGCGTCCGACCCGATGGGTCAGCCAACGCGCCGACGTACCGCCTGCGCCTCCCGGCCCGTCCCGCACCGGAAGGAGGGCCCGCCCGTGGCGAGACTGCTGCTGCTCACCAACGACCTCGCCCCGAGCAGCGAGGTCGTGCCGGCACTCGCGCTGCTGGCCCACCAGGTGCGCGTGCTGCCGGCCGAGGCGTCCGCGCTCGTCGAGACCCCGCCCGCCGACGTCGTGCTCGTCGACGGCCGACGCGAGCTGGCCCACGCCCGCTCCCTGTGCCGGCTCATGCGCACCACCGGCGTCTCGGTGCCGGTGGTGCTCGTGCTCACCGAGGGCGGTCTCGCGGCCGTTAGCGCCGACTGGGGGGTCGACGACGTGCTGCTCAGCACGTGCGGGCCCGCTGAGGTCGAGGCCCGCGTGCGGCTCGCCATGGGGCGGGCGCTGCTGGGCGCGGACGACGAGGCGCTGGCCCCCGAGATCGTCGCCGGCGACGTCGTCATCGACGAGACCAGCTACACCGCCCGCGTGCGTGGGCGGGCGCTCGACCTCACGTACAAGGAGTTCGAGCTGCTGAAGTACCTCGCGCAGCACCCCGGGCGGGTCTTCACCCGCGCCCAGCTGCTGCAGGAGGTCTGGGGCTACGACTACTACGGCGGCACCCGCACCGTGGACGTCCACGTCCGACGGCTGCGGGCCAAGCTCGGGCCCGAGTTCGAGCACCAGATCGGCACGGTACGCAACGTGGGCTACCGGTTCGTGCCGCCGGGGCGCGAGGGGTCGTCGTCCGAGGTGGCCCAGCCCTCCGACGTCCACTGAAGGCTCCTCCCCCACCCCCACTCGGCCGCCCCACCCCGCCCGCCCGTGATCATGCACGCCAGCCCACCCCCCGGTCGCCCGTGATCATGCACGCCAGCCCACC
>NZ_LMER01000020.1:684200-768059 GCF_001426435.1 Angustibacter sp. Root456
CGCCGCCGAGCAGGCGGGGATCCAGACGGCCAACCGCAAGCTCCTGACCTTCGCCGACGCGAACGGCCTGTGCGGTATCGGTGAGATCTACCAGGACGACTCGGCGGCCGCCACCAACACCAACAACACCGCGGTGCCCATGGTCGCGCGCATCGACGTGGCGTGCTGGAGCATGGGCGCGACGGGCCACTCGACGCCGGCGCACGAGCTGATGCACATGCTGGGCGGGGTGCAGGAGTCCGCGCCGCACTCGACGACGCTCGGCCACTGCACCGACGAGAACGACGTCATGTGCTACGAGGACGGTGGCTTCGACCACGCCGGCGTGCACGCCCTCATGACGCAGGTCTGCCAGGCTGACGCGGACGAGCGGTTGTTCGACTGCGGTCGCGACGACTACTTCAACGCGGGCACGCCCGGCACCGGCTCGTACCTCGCGACGCACTGGAACACCGCGCAGTCGAGCTACCTCAACGTCATGACCACCTCGATCTCGGGCCCGACGTCGCTGCGTCCCGGGCTCGCCGCCACCTACACCGCCACCCCGAGCCTGCCGGCCACGGTGCGGTGGACCGCGACGGCGTCCGGCTGCCTGCCCGCGACCGTGACGTCGCTCAGCATCCGCGTGCAGTGCCCCTCGAGCTACCACGGCACGTTGGGCCTCACCGCGACGTTCACGACGTCGTCGGGTCAGCAGCTCGTGGCGAAGCGGTCGGTGAGCCTGAGCGGACCGTCGGCTCCCCTCGCGGTCGCGCTGAGTGCGACGTCCAAGGTCTACACCGGTTACGCCGCAACGCTGTCGACGTCGGTCAAGTACGGCGCGACGCCCGTGCGTGCGCGCCTGTCGGCTCAGTACTACTCCAAGGTGAACGGGGTGGGCACCTGGCGCACCTTCGCCACCACGACCACCTCGTCGACCGGCACGGCGCGCTTCTCGGCGCCACGCTGGACGACGATCGGCAAGCGCTACTACCGCGTCGTCGTGTCCGTGGGTTCGGGCAGCGGGTGGACCACGCACGTCTCGCCGACTCGCGTGACGTACTCGATCTACCGGATGCACCTGACCTCGGGCGTGCGCAGCGGCCGCCCCGACCTGGTCGCCGGCTACCTGCGCACGAGCACCGGCGCACCGGCGCGCTACCAGAACGTCCGCCTGCAGTACCGCCACTCCGGCAGCCCGACGTGGCACAGCCTCACGTGGCGCAAGTCGTCGCGCACCGGGCGGGTGGCCGCGAGCGTGCAGCCTCGCCGGCGGACGTACTACCGCTGGGTGTACTACGGCGCCACGTACTACGGAAAGGCCGTGAGCGCCCAGCGGTACCTGCGCTACTGAGCCGCGTCGTCCACCGAGCGCTCGCCACGCCGGCTCCGCCGCCGGGCGATCGCTGGGCCGGCGAGGGTGCCGACCACCGACGCCAGGACGGCGACCCCGGCGACGGCGTACGCGGCGTACCGCAGCCACGGCACGCTGTAGGCCCAGTGGCCGAGGACGACCAGCCCGGTGGCCCACAGCAGCGCGCCGACGGCGTTCGCCGAGCCGAACCGCGCGTACGACATGCGGGCCACGCCGGCCACGATGGGCGTGAAGGTGCGCACCCACGGGATGAAACGCGCGATGACGACGGCGCCCCAGCCCCAGCGCTCGTAGAACCGTTCTGCCGCAGGCAGATGGCGCGCGGCACGCCCGGCTCTGCGCTCCACCCAGGGCCGGCCGAACCGCCGTCCGCTCCAGTAGCCGACGGCGTCACCGGCCACGGCCGCGACCGCCACGCCGAGCGCGAGCACCCACACCGACAGCGGGGAGCCCGGCTGCGCCGACAGCAGGCCCGCCGCGAACAGCACCGTGTCTCCCGGCAGGAAGAACCCCACCAGCAGGCCCGACTCGACGAACACCAGCGCGAAGAGCACCGCGTAGACCCCGCCGGCGGTGAGGTGGGCGAGGTCGGGGTCGAGCAGGTTCGAGAGCCAGTGCGACATCAGTCGGCGATCTCGTCGTCGGGGTGCACCGGCACGACGGCGAAGAAGAAGCTCACCGGGCGGGTGTCAGGACGACGCTCCCGCAGGTCGCGCACCTGGCTGAACCGGTCGACGGTCTGCAGCACCGCCTCGCTGAGCTCGCGCGCCTCCTCAGCGGTGAGCCGAGGGAAACCGCGGTTGATGGTGGCGATCTGTCGCCAGGGCTCGGGTTCGTCGTCCTCGCGCCGCCGCCAGGCGTCGAGGTCACGGCGGAGTCGGTCGAGGTAGAGGCCGGCGACTGCGTCGCTCGCGGCGGGAGAAGCGCTCGCGCTCATGATCGTCAGGCCCTTGGCGCTGGCCTCCCAGGGGCGCTCGCGCGCGTCACCGGACGACGTCGCCCGCCGCACGATGCCCCACTTCTCCAGGGCCCGCAGGTGGTAGCTCATGGCGCTCGGGGTCAGCCCGGTCAGGGTGGCCAGCTCGCTCGCCGTGCGGACGTTGCCCTGGTAGAGCTCGTCGACCACGGCGGTGCGCGCGGGGTGGGCGAGCGCGCGCAGGGCGCGGGGGTCGTCGAGGACGAGCTCGTCGGGCGGGGGCTTGCGGCGGGGCACGGCACGAGCCTACGGCGTGGAGGGGGTTGCGCGCCGCAGGTGTGAAGCGTTACCTTCACAGTTATGAAGCGAACCCTTCGGAATCTGCGGACGTCGGTGTGGCGGCACCGCGACCTGCGGCTGGCCGGCCCCGGGCGGGCCCTCAGCGTCCTCGGCGACGAGATCGCGCTCATCGCGCTCATGCTCCACGTGCACGACAGCGGCGCCGGAACACGCGGCGTCATGCTGCTGCTCGGCGCGGCCGCGCTGCCCACCGTGCTGCTCGCGCCGTGGGCGGGCCGGCTCGCCGACCGCGTGGACTCGCGGGTGCTCACGGTGGCGAGCGCACTCGGCCAGCTGCTCGCCTGCGTGGCCCTGGCCGTCGCCGGGCCGTTGTGGCTGGTGTACCTGCTCGTCATGGCCCTGCAGGCCGGCCAAGCGGTGAGCTCGCCGACATGGCAGGCGCTCGTGCCACGCATCGTCGGGCCCGACGAGGTAGGCCGCGCCGTCGGCGCCACCCAGGCGCTCACCACCCTGGCCGCCGTGGGCGGCGCCCCCCTCGGTGGCCTGCTCGCCGGCCTCGGTGGCCAGCGCCTCGCCCTGCTGGCGGACGCCGCGACGTTCGGCGTGCTCGCGGTGGTGGCGCTCGCCGTCCGCACGCGCCGGGCCGGTGCGCACGACGCCACGCTGGCCCTGGCGCGGGCTGCCGCAGCCGATCGCCCCAAGGCGCTCGACGGCCTGCGCGTGGCCCGGCGCGACGCGCTGCTCTGGCCGATCCTCAGCGCCCTCATGGTCTACGTCGTCGTCGGCGAGGCGACGAACGTCGTCGAGGTGTTCCTGGTGCGCGACGCGCTGCACGGCACGAGCGTGCAGTACGGCCTCGTCGGGATGGCCGTGACGCTCGGCATCGTCGGCGGCTCGCTGCTGGCCGGTCGCGCCAGCGGCGCCCGCGCGCTGGCCGTGGTGACGGTGATCGCGGCGGCGGTGCAGGCCGCGGCCGTGCTGGGGGCCGGGCTGGCGCCGTCCATCGTCGCGGTCATCGGGGCGTTCGCCGTGCTCGGAGTGGCCAACGGCGCGCTCAACACCTCGACGTCGACCCTGGTGCTCACGCGAGTGCCCGATCAGCAGCTCGGCCAGGTCAACGCTGCCCTCAACGGGATGGCGCGGGGCTTCTCGATCGGGGCCCTGCTGCTCGGCGCGTGGGCGGGCGGGGTGCTCGGGCCGCAGCGGACGTTCGTCGCGTCCGGCGTCGCGTGCCTGCTCGTCGCCGGCTGGCTCGCCGTACGCGTGCACTCAGCCGCACGGCCTACCCTGGCCCGGTGGCAGACGAGCGACGACCAGGCGACGACGACCGCACCCGGGTGATCCATACGGGGGGAACCCGGGGACCGGGACGGGCTCCGGACGGCGCCCCTGGGCACGGCGTGCGGCCGCCCTCGGCCGGGGGCCGGAGTCCGCAGCGGCCGAGTGCCGGTGGTGGCTACGCAGGCGGCGGGTCGGGGGGCGAGTACGCCGGTGGCGCGGTGCCCGCGACGGGGCGTCCGCGGCGGCGGCGGCGCGTGCCCGTCAAGACCATCGTGCTGCTGGTCGTGCTCGCGGTCATCGCCTACCCGATCGCCCTGCTCGCCGTCGCCTGGACCCACCTCGGCCGGGTCGACGCGCTGCCGGCCGACACCGCCGCGACGCCGGGCCGCACCTACCTGGTCGTCGGCTCGGACTCGCGCAAGGGCCTGACCAAGGAGCAGGCCAAGCAGCTGCACACCGGCGGCGCCGACGTCGGGCAGCGCACCGACACGATCATGCTGCTGCACGTGCCGGCCGGTGGGGGCCCGACGGTGATCATGAGCATCCCGCGCGACAGCTACGTCAAGATCCCCGGCCACGGGCACAACAAGATCAACGCCGCCTTCGCCTTCGGCGGTCCGAAGCTGCTGGCCCGCACCATCGAGGAGGCCAGCGGAGTGCAGATCGACGACTACGCCGAGATCGGGTTCGGCGGCTTCGCGGCCATGGTCGACGCCGTCGGTGGCGTGAAGATCTGCCCCAAGCGCGACATGAAGGACAAGGACGCCGGCCTCAACATCAAGAAGGGCTGCCAGCAGGTCGGCGGCGCCGTCGCGCTGGGCTACGCACGGGCGCGGCACTCCGACCCCCGCGGCGACCTCGGACGCGTCGAGCGCCAGCGTGAGGTGCTCGCCGCGATCGTGTCGAAGGCGACCCAGCCCTCGACCCTCATCAACCCGTTCCGCACGTTCCCTCTCGCGTCGTCCGGGGCCAGTGCGCTGACCGTCGACGAGCACACCGGGCCGGTGGCCCTGGCCCGCTTCGTCTTGGGCATGAAGG
Source organism: Angustibacter sp. Root456 (assembly GCF_001426435.1). Classification (NCBI taxonomy): domain Bacteria; kingdom Bacillati; phylum Actinomycetota; class Actinomycetes; order Kineosporiales; family Kineosporiaceae; genus Angustibacter; species Angustibacter sp. Root456. Next base: position 689,090 of record NZ_LMER01000020.1, read on the forward strand.
GCGCAGCCGGGGGCAACGGCCTGTCGATGACCGTCCCGGTGGCCGGCACCGGGAACCGCCCGGGCGCGGGCTCGGTCGTGCTCTGGGACGACGCCAAGGCCCGCAAGGTGTTCGCCGCCCTCAAGCGCAGCGACACCAAGGCGCTGCGGCCCTACGCCGAGGAGCAGAAGGCCCAGCTCGACAAGTAGCCCCCGCCCGGCCCACCCCGTCGTCCGTGATCATGCACGCCAGCGCACCTCGGGGCCCGGGGTGGCCGCCCGTCGTCCGGGTCAGGGACCGGTGACGTCCTCGTCGACCACGCGCTGGCGCTCGTGCACCTCGTCGTACCGAGGGTCGCGGCCGTCGTCGCGCGCGGTGGCCTTCGCCCGGCGCCGGTGGAGCAGCCACTCGATGCCCACCGGCACGAGCGAGACGAGCACGATGGCCAGCAGCATCGACTCGATGTGGCCGCGGACGATCGGGATCGTGCCGAGGAAGTAGCCGAGCAGCGTCACGCCCACCGCCCAGAGCACGGCACCCAGCCCGCTGTAGGTGTAGAAGCGGCGGCGGTCCATGCGCCCGACCCCGGCGACGAGGGTGATGAAGGTGCGCACGATGGGGACGAAGCGCCCGAGCACGAGCGCGCGGGGGCCGTACCGGTCGAAGAACGCGTACGTCTGGTCGATGTGCTTCTGCTTCACCAGGCGCGAGCTGGGGCCGACGATCTTCGGCCCCGCCGCGCGCCCGATCTCGTAGCCGGCCACGTTGCCGCCGAACGCCGCGAGGGTGAGCAGCACCAGCACCAGCCACAGCGGGTAGTGGATCGTGCCCTCGCTGACGAGCAGGCCCACCGTGAACAGCAGCGAGTCGCCGGGCAGCAGGAAGAAGAACAGGCCGCACTCGATGAACACCACGGCCATGGCGCCCCACAGAGCCCACGGCCCGAAGCTGTCGAGCAGGTGCTGGGGGTCGAGCCACGAGGGGCCGAGGGTGTGCATCACCCCTCAAGGGTAGGTGAGTCGCTCGCGTACGCTCGCCGCGTGGATCCGACGTCGCGCGACGGCGCAGGTGCGCAGCCCGAAGTCGGCGTCGGCCCGTGGCCCGGCCCGTGGCCGGACGACGACCGGTACGACCCCGAGCTGCTGCGGGTGGGGGACGCCCGCAACGTCGTCGACCGCTACCGGTACTGGCGGCTCGAGGCCATCGTGGCCGACCTCGACACCCGGCGGCACCCCTTCCACGTCGCGGTCGAGAACTGGCAGCACGACTTCAACATCGGGTCGGTCGTGCGGACGGCGAACGCGTTCCTCGCCGGGGGCGTGCACGTCGTGGGGCGGCGGCGCTGGAACCGGCGCGGTGCGATGGTGACCGACCGGTACCAGCACGTCAGCCACCACGCCGACGTCGACTCGCTCGTGCAGTGGGCGGCGTCCGCCGGGCCGGACGGCGGGCCGCTGCCGCTGGTGGGCATCGACAACCTGCCCGGCGCGGTGCCGCTCGAGGGGTACCCGCTGCCGCGCGCGTGCGTGCTGGTGTTCGGGCAAGAGGGGCCGGGGCTCTCGGCGTCCGCGCACGAGGCCTGTGACGTCGTCCTGTCGATCGCGCAGTTCGGCTCGACCCGCTCGATCAACGCCGGCGCGGCCGCCGCGATAGCGATGCACACCTGGATCACCCACCACGCCCTCCCGTAGGTGGCCCTCTTTGGCGCGGTGGCACCCTGCGGCCAACCTAGTGAAGCGGGGGCACCCAGTCGCCATCAGCGAATGAAGTAGAGCGCCCCAGTCCCGCCACGCGCTCACCCTGACGCGCGGGGGAACTGGGGAAGATCACTGCATCGAGCGATGCCCACTGGGGCACCCCACTGCCATAGGTTGGCCGCAGGGTGCCACCGCGCCACACAACGGGAGGGGTCAGCGGGGCCAGATGCGCCGGTGCGTGCGGACGGCGGGTGCCTGGGTCTGCGCCCACACGCGCCGCCAGGGCGCGACGTCGGGCCCGGACGTCGACGGGGTGGCGCCCGAGGCCGCCCGCCGCTGCGCCTGCCACCAGGTGGTGGCGTCCTCGTCGATGAGCTGGCTCACCGCCGCCTCGACGCGCGCACCGAGCTCGCGCGGACCCTCGCCGTCACCCGGCCGCAGCGGCTCGCCGAAGCGCACGGTCACCGGGGGACGCCCCGGCACCGGCCACCCGCGCCCGCGCGGCATGGCCGCGAACGAGCCGCGGATGCCGATCGGCACGACCGGCACCTGGTGCTGCACCGCGAGGTACGCCGCACCGTGCCGGAAGCGGCGCGTCCAGCCGTCGGGCGAGCGGGTGCCTTCGGGGAACACCACGACGCTCCAGCCCTCGTCGAGCAGCGAGCCGGGCGTCGACGACAGCGAGCCGGAGCGGCGCTCGATCGGGAAGGTGTTGAAGACCATCGCCGAGCCCGTGGCCCGCCACCAGGTGTCGAAGAAGTAGTCCGCCGCTGCCGCCACCGCGGTGTGCCGGCGCCACGCGTGCGGCAGCGAGCACAAGATCAGCGGGGTGTCGAGGTGCGAGGTGTGGTTCGCCACGAAGACGACCGGGCCGTGCACGCGGTCGAGGACGTCGAGCCCGTGCACGGTCGGCCGGATCTCGTGGCGCAGCAACGGGGCCAGCCCGAACCGCTGGATCCCGTCGCGCACTGCCACCGCCGCCGGCCGGCGTGCCCACTCCGTGGGGAACGGCTCGCTCGTCTTCGCCGGCACGAAGGGCTCGGCCGAGCGCGGCACCATCTGCCGCCGCCCCCAGCGCCAGCCCTTGGCGACCATGCGGACGTCGGCGCGCGCGCCGCGCAGCAGCTCGCCCGAGAGCACGTGGCGGGTGACGTGGGCGACCGGACCGCTCATCGCACGTCCGCGATCAGGTGCGGAGGGTTGCGCAGGTAGGTGATCGACGGCGATCGGCCCACCGTGCTCGACGCCATCTCGAGCGCGTCCTGCAGGGAGGACGCCGCCCGGAACCCCATGCGCTCCACGGCCTTGCGGTTCGCGCCCACCCAGATCACGTCGCCGACGTGGTCCATCGCGTGCGCCGCCCAGTACCACATGTAGAACGGGTGGACGCCGTGGTAGGCGTGCGACGTCCGGTACAGGTGGATGTACCAGGGGTCGGTGGCGTACTGCTCCTCGAACTTCGCCTCGATGACCGCGGGGTCCGTGGACGACGTCAGCACCTCTTCGTAGAAGTCGACGTAGCTCGGGTGGTGAAGCTGGTTGAAGTCCGGCTCGACCGGGTGGTACAGGATCACCGCGCCGCCCTTGCGGACCACGGGCTGACCTCGGTAGCTGTTGAAGTAGTAGCCGAGCCCCATGCACGTGGCGAGGATCGGGTTCATCACCGAGTTGACGTTGTAGGGCCCGAGGTAGGGGACGCCGAGCACGAGGACGTCGCTCTGCCCCTGCACCTCGACGAGCTGCTGCTCGTGCACCTTCGCCACGGTGAGCTCGTGCACCGCCTCCGTCTCACCGGCGTTCACACCCGTGAGCCCGTACGGCGCCCGCATGCCCTGGAAGATGTTGTGCGTCAAGCCCTTCGGGGCCAGAGCCAACCCGCGCCGAGCGGCGAGCATGGACGCCTGGTCCTTGACTCCCCACTCCCACTCGCGCTTTTGCAGGAACGCGAACTGCGACGGGAAGACGTCGTTGTTGAGCGTCGTCTCGATCGTGAAGATCTTGACGTGGTCGGCCAGCATGCGACCCATGCGCCAGGCGCTGTGGTGCATCGCCGACTTCGTGTGGTCCATGAACGACCGCGAGTGCACCATCGTGTGGCTGTTGTGGTGATGGCGCAGGCTCTTGTACGACGCGAGCCCGATCGGCACGGACTTGTGGCCGCCGTCCATGGCCACGAGGTTGACGTTGACGTAGACCAGCAGGTCGCTCTCGGCCGCGCGACGGTTGATCTCGACGTCCTCGCCGCGGTCGGTCTGGCCGACGTGCAGCAGGTTGTCCTTGTCCTCGGCGTCGTGGTTGTAGAGGGCGCCCTGGGGGAAGAACGAGCGGAACACGCGCTCGCCCACGATCTCCTTGAGCTCGGAGGCGGTGAGGCGGCGGTGCAGCGCGTTGGCCGAGATGATCTCGACGTCGTCGACGCCGGCCTCGGCGGCCATGGTGAGCACCTGCTCGATGATCCGCTGGCGGATGTCGGGTTTCACCATGGGCGGCAACGGCAGCGAGATGTCGTCGAACGCGATGGTGAGGCGCATGCCCGGCCGCAGCAGGGTCGGCAGCGGGTCGCTGCCCACCGGCTCGAGCAGCGCGCGGTGGATCGCGCCGTCGACGTCGCGGATGCCCGGCAGCGACTCCGGCGGGTAGACCACGCGCGTGCCGCGCGGGAACGTCTCGAGGCGGAACCCCTCGCCCTCGTGGACGACGAGCGGCGGCGTGCGGCCGTCGACCTCCAGCACGAAACCTGGGCGGCTCACGAGCTTCTCCTAGCGTTGTGCGACAAGCGGTTCGTCGGGTGGTCAGTGGTGCTCACGCGCGGCTCCGGACGTCGAAGCAGACCTTCACGGTGCCGAGCCGGCCGGCGGACTGGGCGTGGTCGAGCGCCTCGCGCCAGCGGTGCAGCGGGTAGCGGCCGCCGACGACGTCGTCGAGCGGTGCCTCCTGCGCCAGCTGGATCGCGACGTCGAAGGCGTCGCCCGTCGAGGCGTACGTCCCCGCGACCTCCAGCTCGCGGAACCACGCCGGCGACAGGTCGGCGGCCGACGGCATGCCCGAGAGCACGACACGCCCGCCCGCCTTGGTCGAGCGCAGCACGGTGTCGAGGGACGACGTCGAGCCCACCGCGTCGATGCCGACGTCGACGCCCCCCAGCAGCATCTCGGTGGCGCCGCTGAGGCGGGACGCCGGGCCCGGAAGCCCTTCTGGCGCAACGCGAAGGGCGCGCGTGGTGCGCCGTACGGCACGCATGGCCTCGTTGGGAGCGGCGACGTCGCTCGCGCCGAACGCTCGCGCGAGCTGCTCCTGCCGGCCGTGCTTGGCGATGACCGTGATGCGTCCGGCGTCGGTGAGGTGACGCAGGGCCAGGACGGCGAAGAGGCCGACCGCGCCCGCGCCCGAAACCAGCACGCTGCCACCGGCCGGCACCTGCGCCCTGCGAGCGAGCTGCACCGCGCAGGCGAGCGGCTCCACGAGCACGGCCCGCTCGTCGGAGAGGCCGTCCGGCACCGGGTGCAGCTGCGAGCGGTGCACGGTGAGGCGCTCGCCCCAGCCGCCGCCGGTGTCGCGGCAGAAGCCGGTCTGCAACCCGGGGGAGACGTGGCCCACGGTGACGTGGTTGCACAGGTTGGTGCGCCCGGTGCGGCACGGCTCGCACGGCTCGACCCCGCGGGCGGCGCACGCGAGCACGGGGTCGATCACCACGCGCGTGCCCCGCGGGAGGTCGTCGCAGTCCTCGACCAGCTCGCCGACGATCTCGTGCCCCGGCACGAACGGCATCGACACCAGCGCCGAGAAGTACAGCGAGGTGGACCCGGTCACCGCGCCCAGGTCGGACCCGCAGATCCCCGACAGCAGCGGACGCACCTGCGCCCAGCCCGCACGCCGCACCACCGGCTCGTCGCGCGTCACCAGCCGCACCGGAGCCATCGGCCCCACGAGCAGGCCGGGCACGCGACCACCCACCGCCTTCGCCGCGGCGTACCGCGGGATCGAGCGGAACATCTCGAGCGCCAGCATCACGGCAGGCTCACTCCCGTCGTGTCGTGCCGGACGTCGGGCACGCGCCCGCGCGAGGTCGCAGGCGGTGTCCGCCACGTCTCGACCGGCCAGCGGGCGGCGCGTGCGGCGCGGTAGAGCGCGACGTCGGGGGAGACCGCCGTGGGCTTGCCGACGGCGCGCAGCAGGGGCAGGTCGGAGTGGCTGTCGGCGTAGCCGTACGAGCGCGACAGGTCGAACCCGTTGACCTCGGCGTAGCGCACCAGCCAGGCTGCCCGCGACTCACCGACCAGCGGCGGGCTGGCGAGGAACCCGGTGGCCCGGCCGCGCTCGTCGACGGCGAGCTCGGCGGCCACGATGTGGTCGAACAGCGGCTCGAGCGGACGGGTCAGCGGCCGGACGGCGCCGGTGAGCAGCACCGTGTGGTGCCCGGCCGCGCGGTGCTCGCGGATGCGCCGCAGCGCGGCCCCGCTCACCCGCTCGAGCACGTGCGGGGCGATGACCTCGTCGACGAGCGTGTCGAGCTCGTGCAGGTCGGCGCCGGCGTACCGGCGGTAGACCGCGCGCAGGAAGCCACCGCGGTCGCGCCGCTCGGCGCCGATGTAGCGCGGCATCCGCTGCAGCAGACGGCCGATCTCGCGCACGCGACCCATGCCGTCGAGCTCGGGCAGCCGCAGCCACAGGTAGGTCTCGATCACGTTGCTCGACAGCAGCGTGCCGTCCATGTCGAACACCGCCAGCACACCCGACGGGTCGCCGTCGAGCCGGCGCGGCTTGGGGTCACCCTGCGCCTGCCGCTTCTTGCGGATGACGTCGTACTTGCGCATCGGCTCGGTGACGCTCGGGCAGTGGATGTCGCGGATGTACTCGGTCCAGTCGACCACCGCGGTGTCGAAGCCGAAGAGCTCGAGGTCGGCGGGGTCGAGCGCGCGGTGCAGAGCCAGCGTGTTGTCGTCGACGAACTGCAGCTCGACCTGGGTGTACGAGCGGTAGAGGTCGAGGTAGCGGCGCAGGAACTCGAGCCGGCGCTTGGTGCGGTCGAGCTCGCGCGAGAACTCGCGCGCGCGGTCGCTGCGCGGCAACAGGCCGAGGGCGCGGTCGGCCAGCTGATGGGCGCGTTCTCCTTGCACGAGAACGCGTTCGACCCGCTCCGAGCCAGGGAACCGCCACGTCGCCAGCGGCACGGCTCCCCGCTCGCCGAGGTCGAACGGGTGGCGGTCGAAGTACTCGCGCACCAGCTCGTAGAGGCGGCGGAAGGTCAGCGGGTTCCGCGCGCCGGACGACACGTGGAAGTACTGCGGCGCAGCGGGCTCGGGGTCGGTGGCGCACACGGCGAGGATCGCGTTGACCACGTGGTCGACCGGCACGATGTCGACGACCGAGTCCGGCGCGGCGGGGAACTCCGGCAGCTCGCCGCGGCCGTAGGCCAGGATGATCGGCTCGGCCATCTTGAAGCCCTCGATCCAGCCCGGGTGGGGCCAGGTGAGGGCCGACTCGATGATGCTCGGGCGCACGATGCTCACGGGGACGGCGGGCAGTCCGGGCGCGTCCTTCGACGTCCCCGAGGTGAGCTCCTCGACGACGCGCTCGCCCATCGCCTTGGTGAAGGTGTAGACGTCGGTCCAGCCCAGGCTGCGGGCGCGCTCACCGCCGGCCTGCTGCTGCTGCGTCCGCACCCACTCGCGGCGGCGGCGCTCGGCGTCCTGCGCCGACGTGATGGGCCCGGCGCGCCCGTGCTCTCGCTCGGCCTCGGTGCTCAGCCGGTCGAGCACGTCCGGGCGCCGCGAGTCGTCCTCGATCTGCTGGGCCAGCCGCAGGCCGGCGTCGCGCTCGACCCGCCAGTCGACGTCGTGCGCCACGGAGCGCTCGGGCACGGCGCCGCGCCGGCGGCCGCCGACGTACGCCGTCGAGACGTGCACGTAGTGGATCGGTGTCACCGACCGGGCGCTCGCCTCGAGCACCCGCTTGACGAGCCCGTGGGTGCCGACGACGTTCGTGGTGAAGGCGTCCTGGATCGGGGGGTCGAACGACACGTCGCCCGCGCAGTGCACGACGACGTCGAGGTCGCTCGGCAGCTCGGGGACGTCGGCGAGGTCGCCCTCGATCACGCCGACCCGGGCGAGCAGCGCCTCGACGCCGCCCACGCGCGAGGCCGCCGACGCGAAGGTCGGCTTGGCCAGCAGCCCGGCGACGCGGTCACGGCCCGCCTGCCCGGCCTTGGGCCGCACGAGCACCACCGGCTGGGCGCCCGGGATCTCGGTGAGCAGGCGCTGCAGCAGCGCCTCGCCGACGAAGCCGGTGACGCCGGTGAGCAGGATGCGCCGACCGTCGAGCTGGTCCCTCAGCCGCACCTCGTGCCCCTTCTGTTTGCGGTCCCGTGGCGCCGCACCTGCGGCGCCCGGGTGCCCTCGTCTGTGACGCGGGCCACCCGGCATCCAACCACTTCGGAGCCGACCGGCGCCCGGACGGGTCGACCCGCGAGCACCTGGCGGCCGCGTGGGCCGGCCTCGCGGCTCCCAGGCAACACCCAGCCTGCTCACGGTGCGGCTGCAGTCTGAGGGGGCAGGCTCCGCAGCATGAGCCACGACCTGCTCGCAGCGGTGCCCGCGACGCGCCCTGTCGTGCGGGCCACGCCGGGGTGGTGGCGGGACGTCGCGGCGGCGCTCGCCTGGGCCGGCCTCGCCGCCGTCGTGCTGCTGTGGATCGCCGGTGGAGGGCTGAGCGAGGTGTCGGCACCCGGTGCGGTGGCGACGTCCCTGGGGCGCCTGACCGGCCTCGTCGCGGCCGACCTCATGCTGCTGCAGGTGCTGATGATGGCTCGCGTGCCGTTCGTCGAGCGCAGCTACGGCCAGGACGAGCTGGCGCGGTGGCACCGCCTGGCCGGCCTCACGTCGTTCACCCTCATGCTGGCGCACGTCGTCCTCATCCTCATCGGGTACGCCGCCGCAGCGCGCACCGGCCTGTTCGCCGAGACGTGGGCCGTGGTGGTCACCTACCCGGGCATGCTGCTGGCCCTCGCCGGCTTCGTCGCGCTGGTGATGGTGGTGGTGACGTCGTTGCGCGCCGCCCGCCGGCGCCTGCGCTACGAGTCGTGGCACCTGCTGCACCTGTACGCGTATGTCGGCGCCGGGCTCGCGCTGCCCCACCAGCTGTGGACCGGCCAGGAGTTCATCACCCACCCCTGGGCGCGGGCCTACTGGTGGGCGGTCTGGGGTATCGCGCTCGGCTCCGTGCTCGCCTTCCGGCTCGGCCTGCCGCTGCTGCGCTCGTGGCGGCACCGGCTCGTGGTCGACCGGGTCGTCGTCGAGGGGCCCGACGTCGTCTCGGTGCACCTGCGCGGCCGGCACCTGCACCGGCTGCCCGTGCGGGCCGGCCAGTTCTTCAGCTGGCGCTTCCTGGACGGCCCGGGCTGGACGCGGGCCCACCCGTACTCGCTGTCGGCGGCCCCCGCCGGCGACACGCTGCGCATCACGGTGCGCGAGGCCGACGGGCGCCTGGCTCGGCTGCGGCCCGGCACGAAGGTGCTCGTCGAGGGGCCGTACGGCCGACTCACCGCCGAGCAACGGCTGCGACCGAAGGTGACGCTCATGGCGTCCGGTATCGGGATCACGCCTCTGCGCGCCTTGCTCGACGACCTCGACGCCGCACCGGGCGACCTCACCCTCATCTTCCGGGCGTCGGACGAGCGCGGGCTGGTGCTGCGTGAGGAGCTCGAAGCCATCGGCCGCGAGCGCGGCGTGCGGCTGCTGTGGGTGCTCGGCCCACGCATCCCCGACCGCGCTACCTGGCTGCCCGAGCAGGCCAAGCACCTCTCTGACGCTCAGGCCCTGCTGCGGCTCGTGCCCGACGTCGCCGACCAGGACGTCTACCTCTGCGGCGCCGAGCCGTGGATGCTCGCCGCCCGTGACGCCGCCCGCGCGGTGGGCGTCCCCGACCACCACATCCACCTGGAGCGCTTCTCATGGTGACCTACGACCCCGCTGCGGTGGCCGCCCGTGAGCGGGGCGTCTCGCGCCGTCGGCTGCTCGGTGCCGCGGGTGCCACGGCCTTCGGTGTCGCGGTGCTGTTCGTCTACCCCACCTCGCACGGGACGTCGCTCGCGTCGGGCCGCGCCGGCACCGCGGGCACCGTGGGGCTCACGGGGACGGCGTCCGGGGCGGCCGGGGCGGCGTCCGGGTCGTCCGGGTCGGCCGGTGCGGCCGGGTCGTCCGGCTCGGCCGGCTCGGGTGACGGCACCTTCACTGGTGACACGGTGCAGACCCGTTGGGGGCCGGTGCAGGTGCAGATCATCGTCTCCGGCGGCAAGATCACCGCAGCGGACGTCGTCCAGGTGCCGCAGGACAACCCGCGCGACCAGGAGATCAACTCCTACGCCGTGCCGGTGCTGAACTCCGAGGTGGTGCAGGCGCAGAGTGCCCAGATCGACACCGTGTCGGGCGCGACGGTCACCAGCGACGGGTACCTGCAGTCGCTGCAGTCGGCCATCGACGCCGCGCACCTGGGCTGACGCATGACGCGCCGCGCCGTCGTCGAGCAGGTGATGGGGCTGCCGGTCAGCCTGCACCTCGACGGCCCGCAGGCCCAGAGCCCGGCGACGTTGCAGGCGGTCGCCGACGTCTTCGCGCTGCTGCACGAGGCGGACGCCCGCTTCACCACCTACCGCGACGACAGCGAGGTCATGCGGCTGCGCGACGGCCGACTCGACCTCGCCGACGCCTCGCCCGACGTCCACGAGGTGCTGCGGCTGTGCGACCTCGCGCGCGAGCGCACCGGAGGGCTCTTCGACGCCTACCTGCCGGGCGCCGACGGACGCCGCGTGCTCGACCCGTCCGGCCTGGTGAAGGGGTGGGCCGCCGCCCGGGCCGCGCGGGTGCTCGACGCCGTGCCCGGCCTCGCGTACTCGCTTAACGCCGGTGGCGACGTCGTGGTGGGCGGGCAGGCACCGCGCACCTGGCGCATCGGCATCGAGGACCCGCGTGACCGCTCGCGCGTCCTCTTCGTGGTCGAGCGCTCGGTGGGCGCGGTGGCGACGTCCGGCACAGCGGCCCGCGGGGCCCACCTGGTCGACCCCCGCGACGGCGGCCGTCCGGCGTCCCTGCTCGCGGTGACCGTCGTGGGAGCGTCCCTGATGTGGGCCGACGTGCTCGCCACGGCGGCGTTCGTGCGCGGCGCGGACGCCGTCGCGTGGGTCAGCCGTCAGGTCGGCTACGCGGCGCTCGCCGTCCACGCCGATGGCGTCGTCGAGGCCGACCCCACCCTCGTGTGAGGGGCACTCAGTCGCCCGGGGTGAGCTCCTGGACGAGCGGCACGAGGTCGGCCACGGAGTCGACGACGCGGGTGGGCCGGTAGGGAAACCGCTCGACCTGCTCAGCCCGCGTCGAACCCGTGAGCACGAGCACGGTGCGCAGGCCGGCCTCGAGGCCGCTGACGATGTCGGTGTCCATGCGGTCGCCCACCATCACGGTCGACTCCGAGTGCGCGTCGATCCGGTTGAGCGCGCTGCGCATCATGAGCGGGTTGGGCTTGCCGACGAAGTAGGGCTCGACGCCGGTCGCCCGCGAGATCAGGGCCGCCACCGACCCCGTGGCCGGCAGCGACCCCTCCGCCGAGGGACCGGTCGGGTCGGGGTTGGTGGCGATGAAGCGCGCGCCCGCCTCGATCAGCCGGATCGCCCGCGTGATCGCCTCGAACGAGTAGGTGCGGGTCTCGCCGAGCACCACGTAGTCGGGGTCGCGGTCGGTGAGCACGTAGCCGACGTCGTGCAGCGCCGTGGTGAGCCCGGCCTCACCGATCGTGTACGCCGTGCCGCCCGGCCGCTGGGTGTCGAGGAACTGCGCGGTGGCCAGGGCCGACGTCCAGATCGACTCCTCGGGCAGGTCGATCCCGCTGCGGGAGAGGCGAGCCCGCAGGTCGCGTGGGGTGTAGATCGAGTTGTTGGTGAGCACGAGGAAGCGCCGGCCGGACGTCCGCAGCGCCTCGATGAACTCGCTGGCACCGGGGATCGGGTGCTGCTCGTGCACCAGCACGCCGTCCATGTCCGTGAGCCAGCAGTCGACCGGCTTGGGGGTGCTCATGAGGCCATCGTGGCAGGCCGGGCGCTAGCGTCGCGGCCATGACTCGGACGGCGGGCAGGGGCGGGGCGAGGCGGCTGGTGGTGATCGGCGCCGACGCCGCCGGCATGAGCGCGGCGAGCCAGGCGCTGCGCGTGGCCGCCGCCCGAGGTGAGCGCCTCGAGGTGATCGCGTTCGAGAGCGGCGAGCACACGTCGTACAGCCAGTGCGGGGTCCCCTACTGGGTCGCCGGCGACGTCGACTCCGCGGACGCGTTGGTCGCCCGCACGGCCGAGCAGCACCGGGCCAACGGCATCGACCTGCGGCTGCGCACCGAGGTGACCGAGCTCGACCTCGACCGCCGCGAGGTGGCGGTGCGCGTCCTCGACAGCGGCCGCACCGAGCGCGTCGGCTTCGACGACGTCCTCCTCGCCACCGGCGCCGCCGAGGTGTGGCCCGACTGGGCGCGCGGTCTGCCCGGCGTCCACCCCGTCAAGACCCTGGACGACGGCGCCACCTGGCGCTCGCTGCTGGCCGGACGCGACGGCGAGCCGCCCCGCCGCGCGATCGTGGTCGGCGGCGGGTTCATCGGGGTCGAGGCGGCCGAGGCGTTCGCCCGGCGGGGCGTCCAGACGCTGCTCGTGACGCGCGGCGAGGAACCCATGTCGTCGTCGCTCGACCCCGCCATGGGCGCGCTCGTGCGCGAGGGGCTGGAGCGGCTCGGCGTCGAGGTGGTGTGCGGCACCGAGGTCGAGGGCGTGGAGTCCCGCGCCGGCGAGCTGACCACGGCGTGCATCGGTGGCCACGAGCACCGCGCCGACGTCGTGGCGCTCGCGGTGGGGGTGCGCCCGCGCGTCGAGCTGGCCACCGCCGCCGGCCTGCGGGTGGGCGACCACAGCGGCCTCGTGCCCGACCACACTCAGCGCGTCGCGGACGGCGTGTGGTCGGCCGGCGACTGCTGCGAGGTGTGGGACCGCGTGCTCGAGCAGTACTGGTACACCCCGCTCGGGACGCACGCCAACAAGGCCGGCCGCGTCGCGGGCACGAACATCGGCGGTGGTTCGGCGCGCTTCGCCGGCTCGGTGGGCACCGCGATCACGCGCGCCGGCGAGGCCGAGGTGGCGCGCACCGGCGTGCTCGCCGACTGGGCGCGCCGGCACGGCTGGGACGTCGAGCAGGTGACGGTGCGGTCGACCACGGCGTCCGGCTACATGCCCGAGGCCGACCCGATCACGGTGAGCGTGCTGGGCGAGCGCGGCACGGGGCGCCTGCTGGGCGCCCAGATCGTGGGTGGGCGCGGCGCGGGCAAGCGGATCGACGTCGCCGCGATGGCGTTGTGGTCGGGGCTCGGCGCGCACGACGTCGCTGCCGCCGACCTGGCGTACGCGCCGCCGTTCTCACCGGTGTGGGACCCCGTGCAGATCGCCTGCCGCAAGCTCGCCGACGCCCTCTCCCGTTGACGCGCCCTCTCCCGTTGATCACGTTCAGTGGGCGACACACCGCTTGCCGAGGGTTGCATCCCTCGAGAAGTGGCCGGAACCCTCGACATCCCCTCGGCTCCGGCCGAGCCGGTAGGTTGGCGCCAGGTCCCGCTGAGCGACATCCGAGGAGCGCCCATGCCCATCGCCACGCCCGAGTCGTACGCCGAGATGCTCGACCGCGCCAAGGCCGGCTCGTTCGCCTACCCGGCCATCAACGTGACGTCGTCGCAGACGCTCATCGCGGCGCTGCGCGGCTTCGCCGAGGCCGAGAGCGACGGCATCGTCCAGATCTCCACCGGAGGCGCCGAGTACCTCTCGGGCTCGACGGTGAAGGACATGGTCACCGGGGCGGTGGCGCTCGCGGCGTTCGCGCACGAGGTGGCCAAGCACTACGACGTCCAGATCGCCCTGCACACCGACCACTGCCCGAAGGACAAGCTCGACAGCTACGTGCGGCCGCTGCTCGCGGTGTCGAAGGAGCGCGTCGACCGGGGTGAGCAGCCGCTCTTCCAGTCGCACATGTGGGACGGCTCGGCCGTGCCGGTGGAGGAGAACCTCCAGATCGCCCGCGAGCTGCTCGAGCAGGCCGCGGCCGCGCGGATCATCCTCGAGATCGAGGTCGGCGTCGTGGGCGGCGAGGAGGACGGCGTCGTCGGCGCGATCGACGACAAGCTCTACTCGACGCCGGAGGACGCGCTCGCCACCGCCGAGGCGCTCGGCCTCGGCGAGAACGGCCGCTACATGACCGCGCTGACCTTCGGCAACGTGCACGGCGTGTACAAGCCGGGCAACGTCAAGCTGCGCCCCGAGATCCTCAAGCAGGCGCAGGACGCCGTCACGAAGGCCAAGGGCCTGCCCGAGGGGTCGAAGCCGTTCGACCTGGTGTTCCACGGCGGCTCCGGGTCGCTGGCCGAGGAGATCGCGGCCGCCGTCGACTATGGCGTCGTGAAGATGAACGTCGACACCGACACCCAGTACGCCTTCACCCGCCCGGTCGCCGCGCACATGTTCACGAACTACGACGGCGTGCTGAAGGTCGACGGCGAGGTCGGCAACAAGAAGCTGTACGACCCGCGCGCCTGGGGCAAGGCCGCCGAGGCCGGCATGGCCGCGCGCGTCGTCGAGGCGTGCCAGCACCTGCGTAGCGCGGGGCAGCGCCAGCGCTGAGCGGCCGCCCGTTGATCACGTTCAGTGGGTGACACTCCGCTTGCCGAGGGTTGCACCCCTCGACAACCGGACGGACCCCTCGACAAGTCCCCCGCGGCCCGTCGTCCACAGGGACGGCGGGCCGCTGGCTTGTCCACAGGCGCCGACGCCCGGACGGCGGCCCCCGGCTTCGCGCCGTCACGCTGCCTCGATGCGCACCGTCTCGATCGAGCTCCCGCCGTCCCTGTCGTCCGCTTTCGTCAAGCAGGGGTCGGTGTTCAGCACGGCGCAAGCCGTCGCGGCCGGCCTGAGCCACCGCGAGATCACCACTCGCGTGGCGCGCGCCGAGTGGGTGCGGTTGCGGCGCGGCGCCTACACCACGCGCCAGGTGCACGAGGCGAGCGACGAGGCGGCGCGCCACGTCCTCGCCGCGCGAGCCGCCCACCTCACCCTGACCGCCCGCCACGCCTTCAGCCACACCACCTCGGCCGTGCTGCACGACCTCCCGCTGCACGAGCTCGACCTCAGCGAGGTGCACGTGACGCATCTGGACGGCGAGGGCAGCGGTCGGCACGAGTCGAAGGTGTGGCACCACATGGGCACCGTGCCCCCTGGCGACCTCACCAGGGCCGGCGACCTCCCCGCGCTGAGCCTGTCACGCACCGCCTTCGACGTCGCGCGCGTGGCGGCGCCGGGCTCGGCCCTCGTCGTGGCCGACGCTGCACTGCGTCGGGGGACGACGTCCGCCGATCTGCGCCGACAGCTCGAGGCCGGCATGGACTGGCCGGGCGCCCGATCGGCGTCGCGGCTGCTGCCGCTGGCCGACGGTCGGGCTGAGTCCGCAGGTGAGAGCCTCGCCCGGCTGGTCTTCCACGACATCGGGCTCGACCCGAACGAGCTGCAGCTCGACATGACCACGGACCGAGGTGAGGCCCGGGTGGACTTCGCCTGGACCCGGTGGCGCATCGTCGGTGAGTTCGACGGCCGCATCAAGTACGGGCGGCTGGTGCGGCCGGGGGAGTCGCCGTCGGACGTCGCGTGGCGCGAGCGGCAACGCGAGCTGGCGATCGAGCGGGCGGGCTGGATCGTCGTCCGGTTCACGTGGGCGGAGCTGCGCGACCACGCGCTGGTGCGGCATCGGCTGCTGGAGGCGATGGCCCGCGCGCGGGTGCTCTTCGGCCTCGTCTGAGGGCTCTTCTCGAGGGTTCTTCCCGAGGGTTCAGCCCGCTTGTCGAGGGGTGCAACCCTCGCCAAGCGGAGTGTCACCCACTGAACGTGATCAACGGGGGGAGAGGTGGCCGGGCGCGGGGGTGAGGGCTGCGACAGGATGAGCGCATGAGCCACGACAACCTGCTCGGCATCGCGCCCACCCACCTGCCCGACGAGCCCGAGCGCACGGTGGCGGCGGCCCTCGCGGACGGCACGCCGGCCGTCGACCTCGCCGCACAGCACCCCGCTGCGAGCCTGCCGTGGGCGGTGCTGGCCGAGCAGGCGCTGGCGGGGGGCCGGACGATCGAGGGCTACGCCTACGCGCGCACGGGGTACCACCGGGGTCTGGACGCGCTGCGCCGCGCGGGCTGGCGCGGGCAGGGCCCCGTGCCGTGGCAGCACGAACCCAACCGCGGGTTCCTGCGGGCCCTGCACGCGCTCGGCGCTGCCGCCGCCACGATCGGCGAGGACGGCGAAGCCGAACGCTGCGCGACCTTCCTGCGCGACTGCGATCCCTCCGCCGCGCAGCAGCTCGGCTGAGCCCGCACGCGCGAGAGCGCCGCGGTCCCCCACAGACCGCGACGCCCTCGACGTCGTACCACCCTGACCACTCAGCGCCCCGGACCCAGCCCCTTGGACGGCGGCGTTGCCCGGTGCCGACGTCCCTTGATGTCCCGCTGAGTGGCCCGAGTCCGCGGCCGACCCCTGCCCCGGCCGCGTCCTCGCCCACCCACGATGATGCACGCTCTCCGGCGATCTGTCTGTCCCTTACCTGCCATTGGCAGTAAGATGCCAACCATGACATTCAGTGATGTCAAGATCACGCACCGCAGGGTGCTTGCATGAGCACGGTCCTGGGCACCTTCGGGATCGGACCGGACTCCGAGGTGCTCTACCGTCTGGTGCTGCGCCAGGACGGCCAGACCGTGCCGGAGTACGCCGCCACGCTCGGCTGGGACGTCGACCACCTGCACGGTGCGCTGCGCCCGCTGCGCGAGCACCGGCTCGTGCGGCACAACCTCGACGACACGCTGGCCGCGCCGCACCCCCGCCGCACGCTCAACCGGCTCATCGAGCGCGAGAGCGTCCACCTCGAGCTGCGCCGGCGCGAGCTCGACGAAGTGGCCGCGGCGGTCAGCGACTTCTCCGCCGAGCACCGCGCCGGCCAGACCGACGTGGGTCAAGCCGGGTTCGGGTCGGCGCCGTTCGACGTCGTGCCCCCCGACGGCGTGGCCGCGCTCGTCGAGGACCTGCTGACCTCGACCACCGGGCCGATCCGGTCGTTCCACCTCGCCGTCGCGGCCGGCCCGGCCACCGACGCGGGCGTCGACAAGCGAGCCCGCGAGGTGATGCGCGAAGGCCGCGAGCTGCGCTCGATCTACCCCGTCAGCGTGCTGGACGACGCCCAGCGCCTCGCGTGGGTGCGCGAGTGGGCGGCGCTGGGCGAGCGGCAGCGCATGGTGGAGTCGGTGCCGGCCGAGTTCGCGGTGTTCGGTGCGGACGTCGTGCTCGCGGCGGCCACCTGGGGGGAGCCGGCGACCAGTGCCGTGACGCTGCGCTCGCAGCTGCTCGTGGCGGCCTTCACGGCGGTGTTCGACGACGCCTGGGCCGGCGGCCTGCCCGTGCCCGACCAGGACCTCGAGCAGGACGCCGAGACCCGGCTGCTCACCCTGCTGGCCAGCGGTTTCAAGGACGAGGCGATCGCGCGCTACCTCGGGCTCGGGGTGCGCACGGTGCGGCGCCGGGTGGCCGCGCTCATGGACGAGCTGAGCGTGCACACGCGCTTCCAGCTGGGCGTGGTGGCGGAGCGCCGCGGGCTGCTCGGCCGGCGTCCGTGAGCGGCCGGCGTCCGTGAGCGGGCGGCGTCCGTGAGCGGGCGGCGTTCGTGAGCGGGCGGCGTTCGTGAGCGGGCGGCGTTCTTCGGTAGCCTCGCGGGGTCCGCGGGACCTCGCGGACGTCGCGTCAGGAAGCAGGTGACCACATGCCCGCGATCGTGCTCGTCGGAGCCCAGTGGGGTGACGAGGGCAAGGGCAAGGCCACCGACCTGCTCGGCAGCCGCGTCGACTACGTCGTGAAGTTCAACGGCGGCAACAACGCCGGGCACACCGTGGTCATCGGCGACGAGAAGTACGCGCTGCACCTGCTGCCGTCCGGCATCCTCACGCCCGGCTGCACCCCGGTGATCGGCAACGGCGTGGTGGTCGACCTCGCCGTCCTCTTCGAGGAGCTCGAGGGCCTGCGCGCGCGCGACGTCGACACCAGCCGTCTGGTGGTCAGCGCCGACGCGCACGTCATCGCCCCCTACAACCGCGTGCTCGACAAGGTGACCGAGCGGTTCCTCGGCAGCCGCCGCATCGGCACCACCGGCCGCGGCATCGGCCCGACGTACGCCGACAAGATGAACCGCGTCGGCATCCGCGTGCAGGACCTGTTCGACGAGGGCATCCTGCGCCAGAAGGTCGAGGGTGCGCTGGAGCTGAAGAACCAGATCCTCACCAAGATCTACAACCGCCGGGCCATCACGGTCGACGAGGTGGTCGAGGAGCTGCTCGAGCACGCCGAGGCGCTGCGCCCGATGGTGCGCGACACCGGCCTGCTGCTCACCGACGCGCTCGACGACGGCCGCACCGTGCTGCTCGAGGCCGGCCAGGCCACGCTGCTCGACGTCGACCACGGCACCTACCCGTTCGTCACGTCGTCGAGCGCGACGGCCGGCGGCGCGTGCACCGGCTCGGGCATCCCGCCGAACCGCATCGACCGCGTCGTCGCGATCCTCAAGGCGTACACGACCCGCGTCGGCGAGGGCCCGTTCCCCACCGAGCTGCATGACGACATGGGCGAGTTCCTGCGCAAGACCGGCGGCGAGTACGGCACCACCACCGGTCGGCCGCGCCGCTGCGGGTGGTTCGACGCCGTCGTCGGCCGGTACGCCCAGCGCATCAACGGCGTCACCGACTTCGTCATCACCAAGCTCGACACCCTGTCGGGCCTGGAGACCGTGCCGGTGTGCGTGGCCTACGACGTCGACGGCGTCCGCCACGACGAGATGCCGATGACCCAGTCGGACTTCCATCACGCCAAGCCGATCTACGAGGAGCTGCCCGGCTGGTGGGAGGACATCAGCCACTGCCGCAGCTTCGAGGAGCTGCCGGTGAACGCCCAGCGGTACGTCGAGCGGCTCGAAGAGCTTGTCGGGCAACGGGTCTCGGCCATCGGCGTGGGCCCGGGCCGCGACCAGATCATCAGCCGGCACGACCTGCTCGAGGGCTGAGTGGGCGCCATCGCGCCCGATGCGCGTCCGTTGGTCGGTCGCGTCGTCCGGCTCGACCCCACGGTGTCGGACGACGGCCCCGGCCTGTTCGCGGCGCTCGACGACGAGCGCGTGTGGGCCGCGGGGTACGGCGGCGGCCCCGCGGGGCGTCCGGCGGACGTCGCCGGCGCTCGCAGCTCGGCGCTCGCCGCCGAGCAGGCCAGGGCGGTCGAGCCTGGCGCGCCCGGCTACCGCGTCGCCTACACCGTGCGGCTGGTGGCCAACTCAGAACTCGGCGCCGCCGGCACGGTCGTCGGCACGACGAGCATCGGTGACGTGATCCTGCACGACGAGCGCGCCCACATCGGCTGGACCGGCTACGGCCCACGCTGGTGGGCGAGCGCCGTCAACCCCGAGTGCAAGCTGTTGCTGCTCGCGCACTGCTTCGACGACTGCGGCCTCGGCCGGGTCAAGCTGCAGACCGACCTCATCAACGAGCGCTCGCAGGCGGCCATCGCCAAGCTGGGCGCCACGCGCGAGGGTGTGCTGCGCCGACACAAGGCGCGCGCCGACGGCACCTTCCGCGACACCGTCGTCTTCTCGATCCTGCGCGACGAGTGGCCGAGCGTGCGCGGGCGGCTGGAGGCCCGGCTGCGCTGACGGTCTGACAGCGCGCCGGCCGGATCGTCGTACAGAGTGCAGGCGACGGCTGCCGTCCGCCGACCTACGCTGGCCAGCATGAGCACCGTCACCGTGGAGTCCCTGGCCCCCACCGCGCCCCCGATCGACCGCGAGGCCGCCCAGCGCGCCTACGACCTCGACCGCGCACACGTCTTCCACTCGTGGTCGGCGCAGGGCGCGCTCGATCCGATGGTGGTGGCGGCGGCGCAGGGCAGCTGGGTCTGGGACGGCGAGGGCAACCCGCTGCTCGACTTCAGCAGCCAGCTGGTCAACACCAACATCGGTCACCAGCACCCGGCCGTGGTGCGCGGCATCCAGGAGCAAGCGGCGAAGCTGTGCACCGTCGCACCGCAGCACGCGAACGACGCGCGCAGCGAGGCCGCGCGCCTCATCGCCGAGCGGGCACCTGGTGACGCCCTCAACCACGTGTTCTTCACCAACGCGGGGGCCGAGGCGGTCGAGAACGCCGTGCGCATGGCTCGCCTGCACACCGGCCGCCGCAAGGTGCTCGCGCGCTACCGCAGCTACCACGGCAACACCCAGACGGCGATCCACCTCACCGGCGACCCGCGCCGCTGGCCCAACGACTCCGGCGCTGAGGGCGTCGTCCACTTCTTCGGGCCGTACACCTACCGCTCGGCGTTCAACGCCGCCACCGACGACGAGGAGTGCGCCCGCGCCCTCGCCCACCTCGAGCAGGTCGTGCAGCTCGAGGGGCCCGGCACCATCGCGGCCATCGTGCTCGAGACGATCCCCGGCACGGCGGGAATCATGGTGCCGCCGCCCGCGTACCTGGCCGGCGTCCGCGAGATCTGCGACCGGTACGGCATCGTCTGGATCGCCGACGAGGTCATGGCCGGGTTCGGGCGCACCGGCGCGTGGTTCGCCGTCGACAACTTCACCGCGTCGGACGGCGGGCGCCTGCAGCCCGACCTCGTGACCTTCGCCAAGGGCGTCAACTCCGGCTACGTGCCGCTGGGCGGCGTGATCGTGAGCGACGCCATCTACGAGACCTTCCGCGAGCGCCCCTTCCCCGGCGGCCTCACCTACTCGGGCCACCCGCTGGCCTGCGCCAGCGCCGTGGCCACCATCAACGCCATGACCGACGAGAAGATCGTCGAGAACGCCGCGCGTATCGGGCGCGAGGTGCTCGCGCCGGGCCTGGCCGAGCTGGCCGAGCGGCACGACGTCATCGGCGAGGTGCGCGGCCTGGGCGTGTTCTGGGCGCTCGAGCTCGTGCGCGATCGCGAGACCCGCGAGCCGATGGTGCCCTACAACGCCAGCGGAGCCGACGCCGCGCCGATGGGCCGGCTCACCGCGGCCTGCAAGCGGCGCGGCCTGCTGCCCGCCGTCAACATGAACCGGCTGCACGTCGTCCCGCCGTGCACCGTCTCGGACGACGAGGCCCGGCTCGGTCTCAGCCTGCTCGACGAGGCACTGGGCGAGGCCTTCACCGGCTGAGGTCTCGACCGACCGTTGAACGCTGCACAAATGTGCCAGAACCCTGGCGTGTCGCACCGGTATCTGCCATCCTCGCGGTAGCCGGCTCGCCGGCCTCGAGAACCACTGGTCGCATCCCCCCACGCGACGCGTTCTCGTGACCACGAAGCCCCCGAGAGAAACCCCCCTGCCTCTCGGGGGCTTCGTGCTGCCCAGCCCCGCCGCCCAGGCCGGTTTTTCGGCGCCCGCGGCGGCCCGAGCGGCGGAAGGGGGACGCCGGCTCGCTACGCTCACCGACCATGAAGGTCCTGGTGCTGGGGTCCGGAGCCCGCGAGCACGCCCTGCTGAGCGCCCTGGCCCGTGATCGCGAGGTCGAGGCCCTGGCCGCCGCACCGGGCAACCCGGGCATCGCGGCGCAGGCCGAGTGCCTCGCGGTCGACCCCCTCGACGGTGACGCCGTGGCCGCCCTCGCCGTCTCGTGGGGCGCCGACCTCGTCGTCATCGGGCCCGAGGCCCCGCTCGTGGCCGGCGTCGCCGACGCGGTGCGGGAGGCCGGCGTCGCCTGCTTCGGCCCGAGCCGGGCGGCCGCGCAGCTCGAAGGCAGCAAGGCGTTCGCGAAGCAGATCATGGCGGCGGCCGGAGTGCCGACCGCGCTGGCGCACGTCTGCCGCACCGTCGACGAGGTGGCCGAGGCGCTCGACGCCCTCGGTGCGCCGTACGTCGTCAAGGACGACGGTCTCGCCGCCGGCAAGGGCGTGGTGGTCACCGACGACCGCGCCGCCGCGCTCACTCACGCCGCAGCCTGCCTGGCTCGCGGCGGCGATGCGCAGGTGGTGGTCGAGGAGTTCCTCGACGGGCCCGAGGTGTCGCTGTTCTGCATCACCGACGGTGCGGTCGTCGTCCCGCTGGCGCCGGCCCAGGACTTCAAGCGCCTGCTCGACGGCGACGCCGGGCCCAACACCGGCGGCATGGGCGCCTACTCGCCGTTGCCCTGGGCGCCGATGAGCCTCACCGACGAGGTGGTGGCTCGCGTCGCGCAGCCGACGGTCGACGAGATGGCCCGCCGAGGCACGCCCTTCGCCGGCCTGCTCTACGTCGGTCTGGCCCTCACCGCGCGCGGCCTGCGCGTCGTGGAGTTCAACGCCCGCTTCGGTGACCCCGAGACGCAGGTGGTGCTCGCCCGGCTGCAGACGCCCCTCGCGTCGGTGCTCCACGCCGCGGCCACCGGCACCCTCGGTGACCTCGCACCGCTGCGCTGGACGCCGGACGCCGCCGTCGCGGTCGTGCTCGCCGCCCCCGGGTACCCGGCGTCCACCCAGACCGGCGGCGTGCTGCGCGGCCTGGACGACGCCGCCGCCGTGCCGGGCGCCACGGTGCTGCACGCCGGCACCGCCGAGCGTGACGGCGACGTGGTCGTGTCCGGCGGCCGGGTGCTGTCGGTGGTCGGCACCGGCCCCGACCTCTCTGCCGCCCGCGCGACGGCGTACGACGCGCTCGCGCGCATCCACCTGGACGGCGGCCAGCACCGCTCCGACATCGCCGCTGCGGCGGCCGAAGTACACGCATGATCGCCAACATCCCGCCCGCACCCGAGCTGCCCGGCTACCGGCACGTCTACTCCGGCAAGGTGCGCGACCTCTACGAGCCGGACGACGGCACCGGCCACCTGCTGGTCGTCGCGAGCGACCGCATCTCCGCCTACGACCACGTGCTGGCCACGACGATCCCCGACAAGGGGCGGGTGCTCACCCAGCTGTCGCTGTGGTGGTTCGACCAGCTCGCCGACCTCGTGCCCAACCACCTCGTCGACGGGCCGGTGCCGGACGCCGTGGCGGGGCGGGCCGTGCTCGTGCAGCGCCTCGACATGTACCCGGTCGAGTGCGTGGCGCGCGGCTACCTCACCGGCTCGGGGCTCGCTGAGTACCGCTCGGGGGGTGCGGTGTGCGGGGTGCTGCTGCCCGAGGGGCTGGTCGACGGGTCGCGCCTGCCGGAGCCGATCTTCACCCCCGCCACCAAGGCCGAGCTCGGCGACCACGACGAGAACGTCACCTACGAGCAGGTGGCCGCCACGATCGGGGACGACGCGGCCGAGCGCCTGCGCGACCTCACGCTCGCGGTCTACGCCCGCGCCGAGGGCATCGCCCGCGAGCGCGGCATCGTGCTGGCCGACACCAAGCTCGAGTTCGGCCGCGACGAGGGCGGGGCCGTCGTCCTGGGTGACGAGGTGCTGACGCCGGACTCCTCGCGCTTCTGGCCGCTCGAGCGCTGGGCGCCGGGTGGGTCGCAGCCGTCGTTCGACAAGCAGGTCGTGCGCGACTGGCTGACCTCGCCGGCGTCCGGCTGGGACCGCTCGGGCGACGCGCCGCCCCCGCCGCTGCCGGCCGAGGTCGTCGAGCGCACCCGCGCTGCCTACTTCGAGGCCTACGAGCGCCTCACCGGCACACCCTTCCCCGCCTGACGCCCGCCGCCCCGACCCACTTCGCGGCAAATTCCCCGGAACTTGTACGCCTGAGGCCTCTCAGGCGTACAAGTTCCGGGGAATTTGCCGGCAGGGGGGGGTCAGGAAGCCAGGGGGTCAGTGGCGCCGGCGCCGGCGAGGTCGACGATCCGGGTGCCTTCAGGGGCCAGGTGCGTCGCGTGGGCCAGGTAGATCGCCCGCGCCGGCGGCTGCAGCGGCCCCTCGTGCACCGGGACGGCGACCGCCGGGCTCACCGCGCGCAGGTACTCGACCATGTCCCACGTCTTCGACCACGGCGCCCACACCGGCAGCGCCAGGACGTCGACCCCGCTCGGTGCGACGTCGTACGCGTCGCCCGGGTGCAGCAGCAGGCCGCTGCCGCCGTCGGTCGTCGAGCGGCCCAGCAGCATCCCGACGTTGCCCACGCGGGGGACGTCGGGGTGGATCACCGCGTGGTGGCCGCCGGCCCCGCGCAGTGGCACGCCGGCGAGCTCCACCTCGTCGCCGGGGTGCAGCGGCTCGGCCTCGATCGAGGCCTCGCGCAGCTGGTGCACCGTCTCGGGCTCGGCCAGCAGTCGCGCGTCCGGGTTCGCCGCGAGCAGCGCAGGCAGCCGCTCGACGTCGACGTGGTCGCCGTGCTGGTGGGTGACGACGACGGCGGTGAGGTCGGTGAGCTGCTCGAACCCCGAGCTGAAGACGCCGGGGTCGAACAGCACGCGGGCGCCGTCGGTCTCGACGAGCAGGCAGGCGTGGCCGAGGTGGGTGAGCTGCATGCCCTCACCTTGGCACGGGTCGGCGTCCACCGGCGACGGGGTGGTCAGAGCACGCCCACGGCGTCGGTACCCTGGAGGAGCCGCTGATCGCCCGGCCGACACGGCCGCCATCACCTGGAGCGCCTGCATGGGACGCGTCGTCGTCGACGTCATGCTCAAGCCCGAGATCCTCGACCCGCAGGGACAAGCCGTCGCCGGCGCCCTGCCACGCCTGGGCTTCACGGGGTTCACCTCCGTGCGCCAGGGCAAGCGGTTCGAGCTCGAGGTCGAGGGCGAGGTGACCGACGAGGTGCTCGCCCAGGTGCGCGAGGCCGCGGCCACGCTGCTGTCGAACCCGGTGATCGAGGACGTCGTGCGGGTCGAGGTCGCCTGATGCGCATCGGCGTGGTGACCTTCCCCGGCTCGCTCGACGACAAGGACGCCGCCCGCGCCGCCCGCATCGCCGGGGCCGAGGCCGTCGCGCTCTGGCACGGCGACGCCGACCTCAAGGGCGTGGACGCCGTCGTGATCCCCGGCGGGTTCTCGTACGGCGACTACCTGCGCTGCGGCGCGATCGCCCGCTTCGCGCCCGTGATGACGCCGCTGGTGCAGGCTGCGGCCGGCGGCCTGCCGGTGCTCGGCATCTGCAACGGCTTCCAGGTGCTGTGCGAGACGCACCTGCTGCCCGGCGCGCTGGTGCGCAACGACCACCGCAAGTTCGTCTGCCGCGACCAGACGCTGAGCATCGAGCGCGTCGACACCCCCTGGACTCGCGGCTACACGCAGGGCCAGCAGATCGTCGTCCCGCTGAAGAACGGTGAGGGCGGCTACGTCGCCGACGAGCGCACGCTCGACGAGCTCGAGGGTGAGGGGCGCGTCGTCGCGCGGTACGCCGGCGACAACCCCAACGGCTCCTACCGCGCGATCGCCGGTGTCTCCAACGCCGCGGGCAACGTCGTCGGCCTCATGCCGCACCCGGAGCACGCCACGGAGCCGGGCTTCGGGCCGGACGCGCGCAGCGGCACCGAGGGGCTGGACGGCCTGACCTTCTTCACCTCCGTCATCGAGTCGGTCGAGGGGCTGGTGCGCGCGTGAGCGTCGACACGGTCAAGCAGGCGGGCGACAGCCCGGACGTCGAGCAGCCCTGGGCCGAGCTCGGGTTGAAGGCCGATGAGTACGAGCGCATCCGCGAGATCCTCGGACGCCGGCCCACGTCGTCCGAGCTCGCGATGTACAGCGTCATGTGGAGCGAGCACTGCTCGTACAAGTCGAGCAAGGTGCACCTGCGCCAGTTCGGCGAGAAGACCACGGACGCCATGCGCGAGAAGCTGATGGTGGGCATCGGCGAGAACGCCGGCGTCGTCGACATCGGTGACGGCTGGGCGGTCACCTTCAAGGTCGAGAGCCACAACCACCCGTCGTACGTCGAGCCCTACCAGGGTGCGGCCACCGGCGTCGGCGGGATCGTGCGCGACATCATGAGCATGGGTGCGCGGCCGATCGCGGTGATGGACCCGCTCCGCTTCGGTGCGATCGACCACCCCGACACGCACCGCGTGCTGCCCGGAATCGTTGCGGGAGTAGGTGGCTACGGCAACTGCCTCGGCTTGCCCAACATCGGCGGCGAGGTCGTCTTCGACCCCTCCTACCAGGGCAACCCGCTCGTCAACGCGCTGTGCGTCGGGTCGATGCGGCACGACGACATCCACCTCGCGAGCGCCAAGGGCAAGGGCAACCACGTCGTGCTGTTCGGCGCCAAGACCGGCGGCGACGGCATCGGCGGCGTGTCGGTGCTGGCGTCGGAGACGTTCGAGTCGACGGGCCCCAGCAAGCGACCAGCCGTGCAGGTGGGCGACCCCTTCGCCGAGAAGGTGCTCATCGAGTGCTGCCTCGAGCTGTTCGCCGCCGACGTCGTCGACGGCATCCAGGACCTCGGCGGCGCGGGCCTGTCGTGCGCGACGAGCGAGCTCGCCAGCAACGGCGACAGCGGCATGCACGTCTGGCTCGACCGCGTTCCATTGCGCGACAACACTCTCGCTCCTGAGGAGATCCTCATGAGCGAGTCGCAGGAGCGCATGATGGCGGTCGTCACGCCGGCGCGCCTCGACGAGTTCATGGCCATCTGCCGCAAGTGGGACGTCGAGGCCACGGTGATCGGCGAGGTCACCGACGGCGGCCGGCTCGTCATCGAGTGGCACGGCGAGACGGTCGTCGACGTGCCGCCGCGCACGGTCGCCCACGACGGGCCGGTCTACGAGCGCCCGTACGAGCGACCGGCGTCCCTCGACGCGCTCCAGGCCGACGTCCCGACGGCCGAGCGGCTGGCCCGCCCGCGCACCGGCGACGAGCTGCGTGCGGCGCTGCTCCAGCTGCTCGGCTCACCCAACCTCAGCAGCCGCGCGTGGGTCACCGACCAGTACGACCGCTACGTCATGGGCAACACCGCGCTGGCGATGCCGGACGACGCCGGCGTGGTGCGCGTCGACGAGCAGACCGGCCGCGGCATCGCGATCTCCACCGACTGCAACAGCCGGTTCGCCGCGCTCGACCCGCACGCCGGCGCGCAGCTCGCGCTCGCCGAGGCCTACCGCAACGTGGCCACCGCCGGCGCGACGCCGCTCGCCGTCACCGACTGCCTCAACTTCGGCTCGCCCGAGGACCCCGGCGTCATGTGGCAGTTCGCGCAGGCCGTCACCGGCCTCGCCGACGCCTGCCAGGCCCTCGGCGTCCCGGTCACGGGCGGCAACGTCAGCCTCTACAACCAGACCGGCGACGTCGCGATCCACCCGACGCCGGTGGTGGGAGTGCTCGGCGTGCTCGACGACGTCACGCGCCGCACGCCGTCCGGCTGGCGCACGCCGGGCGAGGTCATCTACCTCGTGGGTGCCACGCGCGACGAGCTCGGCGGCTCGTCGTGGGCCGATGTCGTGCACGGGCACCTCGGCGGCCTGCCGCCGGCCGTCGACCTCGACGCCGAGCGGGTGCTCGGCGAGATCCTCGTCGCCGCCTCGCGCGACGGCCTCGTGGACGCCGCGCACGACCTGTCCGACGGCGGCCTGGCGATCGCGCTGGCGGAGTCGTGCCTGCGGTACGGCGTGGGTGCGCGCGTGTGGCTCGACGAGCTGTGCGAGCGCGACGGCATCGACCCGTTCGTCGCGCTGTTCAGCGAATCGACCGCCCGGGCGATCGTCGCCGTGCCGCGCTCGGAGGAGGTGCGCTTCACCGACATGTGCACCGCGCGGGGCGTGCCGCACCTGCGGATCGGCGTGGTCGACGACGGCGAGGCCGGTGCCGCCGTCCTCGACGTCCAGGGGCAGTTCACGCTGCCGCTCGCCGAGCTGCGCGAGGTGCACGAGCGCACGCTGCCGGCGGCCTTCGGCCACTGACCCCCCACCCCCTCGGCGTGACCCTTCGCCCCGCCCCACCCCCGCCCCCCCGGAAGTTGATCACGTTTGGGGGGCGACATGCCGCTTGCCGAGGGTTGCAACCCTCGGCAACCGGAGTGTCGCCCCCTTAACGTGATCAACGGGGAGAGCCAGCCACGGGCGGGAAAATCAGGCGACATCCGCGGCCTGGTGCACGGAGAATCGCCAGAGTGTCACTCTCTGTCGCCCTCGTGAACCGCGTCCGCCCACCGTCCCCGCTGGCCGGCCGCCTGTCGGCCCAGTCGCTGCTGTTCGCGCTCGGCCAGGGCACCTTCCTCACCGGGTCGGCGGTGTTCTTCACCCAGATCGTCGGGCTGACGGCGGCTCAGGTCGGACTCGGCCTGACCTTCGCCGGCATCGGCGCGTTCCTCGCGGCGCTGCCGATGGGCCGGCTCGTCGACCGCTTCGGCCCCAAGAAGATGTGGGCCCTGAGCGCCATGGGCCAGGGCGCGATGTTCGCCGTGTGGCCGTTCGTCACCGGCTTCAAGAGCTACGTCGTGATGGCCGTGGCCATGGAGGTCATCGGCGCTCTCGGCGGCGCGGCCTTCGGGGCGTACACCATCGACGCTCTGCCTCCCGGCGAGCGCGTGAAGTCCCGCGCCTACATGTACTCCGCGCTCAACGCCGGCTTCACCCTCGGCTCGCTCATGGGGGGCATCGCGCTGGCCTTCCGCTCCAACGAGGTCCTGCACGCGCTGCCGTGGTTCACGGCCGCTGCGTTCGCGGTCAACGCGCTCGCCATCACGCGACTGCCTCGGGCGCCGCACGACGAGCGGACGCCGGAGGAGCGCAAGGTGAAGGTCGCCGGCCCGGGCCCGCTGCGCAACCCCGGCTGGTTGCTCACCGAGTTCTTCGGCGGCGTCTTCTGGACCAACCAGGTGCTGCTCAACGTCGTCATCCCGCTGTGGCTGGTGCAGAAGACCGACGCGCCGCGCGTGCTGCTGGCGTTCCTGTTCGGCACGAACACGGTGATGTGCATCTTCCTGCCGATGGCGGCGGCCCGCGGCGTCAAGGACCTGCCCACCGCGCTCAAGGCGATGCGCATCTCGTCCGTGTTCTTCGTCGTCTCGTGCGTCATCACGCTCGCGACGCACGACACCGTCGGCTGGCTCACGATCGCGCTGGTCTGGCTGGGGCACGTCACCGTCACCGGTGCCGAGCTCTACCTCTCGGCGGCGAGCTGGACGTTCGAGGCCGAGCTGATGGACCCCCGCCAGCGCGGCTCCTACCAGGGCGCCGGCGAGCTGGCCGGCACCCTGGGCAAGGTGTGGGCGCCGGCGCTGTACACGTTCCTCGCGATGAACTGGGGCGCCGTCGGCTGGTTGATCATCGCCGCGATCATCGTCGTCGCGACCATCGGCGTGCACCCGTCGAGCCGGATGGCCCGGCGCTTCCTCGAGCGGCACGTGCCGGCCGACGTCCTGGCCGATGCCCGCGCGTCGACCCCGGACGCGGAGGACGCTCTGGCGGTCGCGCCGACTCCCCTCAACTCCAGCGACGAGGCCGTGCTCGACCCGCTGAGGTAGCGCCCCGTCGGCGGCCGGTCTCGTCTGGCTCGTGCGGAGTCGTCGCTGGAGATGAGCACGGCGAACTGCGGCATGGCGTCCTCCCCGAGAGCCCGTCGCGCTAGAGACTCGCTCCGCGGCCGAGCGGCGCGCCGCGGCTGCTGGCCAGCGCTGCCATCACGGACGCGACGGTCGCCACCGCGAGCACCACCGCCATCGAGAGCGTCGCGTCGCCACCGAGCCCGACGAGCGGTGCGGCCACGGCCCCGGCGACGAACTGACCGGTGCCGAGCAGCGCGGACGCCGACCCCGCCGTCTCCCCGTGCGCCGCCAGAGCCAGCGCGCTGGCGTTGGGGAACACGAAGCCCATGCCGCCGACGACGCAGAACAGCGCGGGCAGCACCGCGACCAGTCCGGCGCCGGTCAGCGTCGCAGCGAGCAGCCCCACGCCGCCGAGCGCGCAGATCGCCGTCCCGACGACCAGCAGGCGGGCCGGGCCGGTGCGGTGCACGATCCGCCCGCTGAGCTGGCTCAGTGCGGTGAGGCCGATGGTGTTGACCGCGAAGACGCCGCTGTAGGCCTGGGCCGAGAGCCCGTGCACGTCCTGCAGCAGGAACGGTGAGCCGGACAGGTAGCCGAACAGGCCGCCGCAGGCCAGCACGAGCGCGAGGAGCGGCCCACGGAACGTGCGGTCGCGCAGCAGGCCGCCGAAGGTGCTCAGCATGCTGCGTAGGTCGCCGCCCCGGCGCCGCTCGACCGGCAGCGTCTCGGGCACGCGCAGCGCCGCCACGGCGAGCAGCACCGCTCCGGCCACGGCCAGCAGGCCGAAGATGCCCCGCCACGAGGTGAGCAGCAGCAGCTGGCCTCCGAGCACCGGCGCGAGGATCGGCGCCACCCCGGTGACGAGCATCAGGGCGGCGAACAACCGGGCCATGGCCGTGCCGTGCGTGCTGTCACGCGCGATTGCCATCGCGCTGACCATGCCCGCGGCACCCGCGAAACCCTGCACGAAGCGTCCGGCGATGAGCAGCTCGACCGTCGGCGCGGCCGCGCACAGCACGCTGGCCACGACGTACAGCGCCAGCCCGGCCAGCAGCGGTCGGCGGCGCCCCAGCCGGTCGCTCAGCGCGCCGAAGACCAGCTGCCCGGCGGCCAGACCGACCAGCGTGGCGGTGAGCGTCAGCTGCGTGGCCGACGTCGACGCGCCGAGGTCGCGCGCGATGTCAGGTAGCGCGGGCAGGTAGGTGTCGAGCGAGAGCGGCCCGAGGCCCTGCAACGAGCCGAGCAGGACGACCAGGCCGAGCGGCACGCCGATCGCGGCGCGAGTGGGTGCGGCCGCGGCATCCGAGGCGTCCGTGCGCTCGTCGGTCGGGCAGGCGGTGGTCACAGCGGTCCTCTGGCTCGACGGTCACGACGGGTGGGATCGCTCTCAGCGCGTCCCCCGTGGGCAAGCACGAGGCGACCCGTGCTGTTCCCGGTCTCCCGCGGGTTCCGGATGCTGGACGGCGGCTCAGGCCGGGCGCGGCACCCGCACCCCGGCGAGCTGGTGGCCCGTGGCGACGAGCCGCCCGCGCGAGTCCCAGACGTCGCAGGTCTCGTCGACCATCGACGCCTCGACCAGCCGGGCCGCCTGCCGCACCACGAGCGGGCCCGGCGCCGGCAGCGCCCGCACCCAGGCGCTCAGGTGCAGCGTCGGCACCCAACCGCCGAGCCCGAGGTCGAAGGTCGCCGGCGGGAAGGCGTCGACCGCGAGCAGCAGCGCGAGCGCGTCGGGCTCGCGGCCGTCGTCGAAGGCCAGGTAGCCGCGCAGCTCACCCGCGCCGGACGGCGCGCCGGTCGCCCAGCCGAGGCACGCCGGGTCGAGGTGCTCGGCCAGCACGCCCATGATCGGCACCTGGAAGCCCGGCCCGTCCACCGGCAGCCGGACGCACTGCTCGATCGGCGGCACGTCCGGCGCGGTGACGTTGTCGTGGTGCGGCTCGGCGTCGTCGCGCAGTCGGCCGCAGGTGACGTGCGCCTCGAGGCGGGGCGTGCCGTCGTCGTCCGAGAGGCGGACGCGCAGCACGCTGGTGCCCCGCCCGCGGCGCAGCTCCTCGACGTCGAGCCGCGCCGGCCCGAACGCCGTCGGGCTGAGGTAGGTGGCGCTCGCGGCGACGACGTGCGGGTGGTGCTCGCCCTCGGCGCTCAGCTCGGCCTGTGCCGCCCGGGCGCACAGCGCGAGCAGGTACCCGCCGTTCGGCTTGCCGGCGATCGACCACTGCGGGTCGACCTGCGCGGTGTAGCGGCCGCTGGTGCCGGCCGGGGTGACCGCCGTGACGTCGTCGAAGCGCATGGGGTCATCCTGTCCGGCGCCGCAGGGGGTGCGAGCATCGGGGCATGCCCGCACGACGACGCATCGACCCCGACGCCGGACGGGCGGCCCTGCGCGAGTGGCAGGACGCGGACGGCCAGGCGGCCCGGGCCGTGACCGCCACCGCGGTGCGCTGGAGCCTCGAGGAGCTGGCGGCGCGGGCACCGGGGCACACGGTGGAGGTACGCGTGCCGCCGTACGGCGTCACCCAGTGCATCGCAGGGCCCCGGCACACCCGCGGCACGCCGCCGAACGTCGTCGAGACGGACGCCGCCACCTGGCTCGGGCTCGTGACCGGAGCGGTCACCTGGGGCCGGGCCCGGGCTGAGGCCCTGGTGAGCGCGAGCGGTGAGCGGGCCGATCTCAGCGGCCACCTGCCGCTGGTCTAGCCGGTCGCGACGAGCAGCGTGAACGGCAGCGACGAGCACGGGTGCCGCTGCCAGTCGGCCGGCGCGTCGCGCACGAGGTCACCGGTGACCCACGTCGTGCGGCACGCGGCCACGACCCGCCCGGCGGCGTTGACCAGCAGCGACGGGGTCGCGAGGCGGCCCATCACCGGCAGCACGGCCGCCTCCATGCTCCGGGCGAACAGGTCCGCACCGACGACCCCCACGAAGTCGCCGCGGACGACCACCGGCTGGGTGAACGTCAGCGTGTACTCGTCGGTGCACAGGTAGTCGACGTAGGGCCCGGTGACGTGCGCCTGGCCGTCGTCGCGGGGCGCGCTGAACCACGCGAGCGCGGTGTAGTCGCGGAAGTCGTCGGCCTCGGGATCGGTCTGCGCGTCGAGCGGCTCGACCGTCGGCTGGTCGACGTCGTGGTCGGTGGTGAACCACTCGAGCCAGTACGGCGCGTCGGCCAGCGCCCCGGGGGCGGCGACGAAACCCGCGCCCACGAGGGGCAGGTCGGGCAGGCGCAGCGCGGCGGTCGCCGGCCCGACGACGTGCAGGTCGGCCCGGCGGGGTCGAGCGTCGGCGAACGCCGCCGTCACCTGCTCGCGCAGGCCGTCGAGCAGCTGCGCCACGCGCGTGCCCATGGCGTCGACGGCGGCCACGACCTGCGCCGGCGCAGCGGTCGCGGTCTGCGTCGCGACGGGCCCGGGGACGGCATTCACCCGGACATCATCTCGCGATGCAGGGCTCGCGCGGCAGCGAACATCTCCGCCACGTGGTCCTCAGCGGCCGCTCGGGCCACCGCGGCGTCACCTGCGGCGACCGCCTGCTGCAGGCGCTCGTGCTGGCGGCACGCGGCGGTGACGGTGGCGTCGTCGGCGTAGGCGAGCCAGAGCACGGGACCCACCGCGCTCTGCAGGGCGATCTCCTCACGCGTCAGTCGGGGCGACTGGGCGCTGGCCGCGAGCTCGAGGTGGTACTGGCCCTCGGCGCGACGGCGGGCACCGGCCTCGGTGGCGGCGCCGAGACGCTCGGTGCCCGACGCCAGGCGGGCGTGGTCGTCGTCATCCGCGCGCTCGGCCGCGAGCCGGGCGCACGCACCGCTGATCGCGGCGTAGTGGTCGGCCAGGTCGCGCAGCTCACCGAGCGCGAACGAGCGCAGTCGCGCCCGCAGCACGGACGTCGCGGCGTCGGCGGGCGCGCACACGAAAGAGCCGCCACCCCGACCCCTGCGGGTGCGCACGAGGCCCTGCTCGCGCAGGGAGGTCAGCGCCTCGCGCACCGTCACCGTCGACACGCCGAGCTTCTCGGCCAGGTCGGTCTCGCTGGGCAGCTGCTCGTCGCCGCGCAGCAGGCCGAGCGCGATGGCGTCCGACAGGCGGCGCGTGACGGCCTCCGCCCGGCCGGTGGGCTCCAGGGGTGAGAACACCGCTGAGCGAGCGCGTGAAGACAGGCGTCCGCCGGGTGCCAGCCCCCTGCTCGTCGTCGTCACGTCGTCTCCTGCTCGGCTGCTCGAACCCAGCTCGCCCCTCGGGTCACGAAACGGTAGCGACGTCGGTGAAGTTCCGGTCGGACCCTTGCGCGTTGACCTATGAAGTCATAGGTTCTGCCGCGTGTCCAGCCCCTCCGCCACCCCGAGCCGCCCCGACGGCGGCCCCGCCGTCCGGCTGCGTGGCCTGCGCAAGGAGTTCGCCGGCCACCCACCGGTGGTCGCGGTCGACGACGTCGATCTCGACATCGCCGACGGCGAGTTCTTCTCGATGCTCGGGCCGTCGGGCTCGGGCAAGACCACGGTGCTGCGGATCATCGCGGGCTTCGAGGAGCCCACGGCCGGCACGGTCGAGCTCGCCGGCGTCGACACCACGCGCACGCCGGCCTATGACCGCGACGTCAACACGGTCTTCCAGGACTACGCGCTGTTCCCGCACATGAGCGTGCAGGAGAACGTCGAGTACGGCCTGCGGGTCAAGAAGGTGCCCAGCGCCGAGCGCCGCCGTCGCGCGGCCGAGGCGCTCGAGCAGGTGCGCCTGCCCGACCTCGGCGCGCGCCGGCCGGGCCAGCTCAGCGGTGGTCAGCGCCAGCGCGTCGCGCTCGCCCGGGCGCTGGTCAACCGGCCGCGCGTGCTGCTGCTCGACGAGCCGCTCGGAGCGCTCGACCTCAAGCTGCGCGAGCAGATGCAGGTGGAGCTCAAGGCGATCCAGCGCGAGGTCGGCATCACCTTCCTGTTCGTGACCCACGACCAGGAGGAGGCGCTGACGCTGTCGGATCGCATCGCGGTCTTCAACGCCGGGCGCATCGAGCAGGTGGGGCCGGCGAGCGAGGTCTACGACAGCCCAGCCACCGCCTTCGTCGCTGGCTTCGTCGGCACCTCGAACCTGTTGCAGGGCAACGTCGCTCGCGAAGTGCTCGGCCGTGCTGGCAGCTTCGGGATCCGCCCCGAGAAGCTGCGCGTGCTCGCGGACGGCGCGGTGCCGGGCGATCACGAGCGCACGACCCAGGGCGTCGTCCGCGAGGTCGTCTACGCCGGCCCGGTGACGCGCGTCGTCGTCGACATCGGCGCCGGGGCCCGACTGATCGCCCTGCAGCAGAACGGTTCTGAGCTTGCGTCGGCTCCGATCAGGCGCGGTGACCCCGTTCGCCTGGCCTGGCGCGACGAGCACGTGATGGACGTGCCGCCACCCACCACCCCGAGCATCGATGAAGGAGCACCTCATGCGTAGGAACCCCCTCGCTGCCGTCGCCGTGGGGGCGGTGGCCGCCCTCGCGCTCGCCGCCTGCGGCGGCTCAAGCGGCAGCGGTAGCAAGGCCGACGCCACCCAGGGCGGCTTCACCCCGCCCAAGCTGTCGGCCCTCAGCGCCCTCGGCCAGCCCGAGGGCGAGGTCAACGTGCTGGCCTGGCCGGGGTACGTCGAGGACGGCAGCAACGACAAGAGCGTCGACTGGGTCACCGGGTTCGAGAAGGAGTCCGGCTGCAACGTCAACGTCAAGACGTTCGGCACCTCCGACGAGGCCGTGCAGCTCATGCGCACGGGCCAGTACGACGTCGTGTCGGCGTCCGGCGACGCCACGCTGCGCCTCATCGCGGCCGGTGACGTCGAGCCGGTCAACACCAAGCTCATCACGAACTACCCCGACATCTTCGACGCGCTGAAGATGCAGCCGTTCAACTCGGTCAAGGGGGTCGCGTACGGCATCCCGCACGGCCGCGGGGCCAACCTGCTGATGTACCGCACGGACGTCGTCAAGCCGGCTCCGGACTCGTGGTCGGTCGTGTTCGACCAGGCGTCGCCGTACAAGGGCAAGGTCACCGCCTACGACTCCCCGATCTACATCGCGGACGCCGCGCTCTACCTCATGCGCACGAAGCCCGACCTCGGCATCAAGAACCCCTACGCGCTCGACAGCAAGCAGCTGCAGGCGGCGATCGACCTGCTGAAGCAGCAGAAGGCCAACGTCAGCGAGTACTGGTCGGACTACCTCAAGGAGGTTCAGGCCTTCAAGTCCGGCTCGACGGTGGTGGGCACCACCTGGCAGGTCATCGCGAACGTCGCCCAGGGCGAGAAGGCTCCGGTCGACGCGGTGCTGCCGAAGGAGGGCTCGACCGGCTGGTCCGACACCTGGATGGTGGGGGCGAAGTCCAAGCACAAGACCTGCGCCTACAAGTTCATCGACCACATCGTCTCGCCGAAGACCAACGCGCAGATCGCCGAGTACTTCGGCGAGGCTCCGGCCAACCGCAAGGCGTGCGCCGAGACCTCGGACCCCAACCACTGCAAGGTGTTCCACGCCGAGGACGAGGACTACTTCTCGAAGGTCTACTTCTGGAACACGCCGATCCCGCAGTGCCTCGACGGCCGCACGGACGTCAAGTGCACCGACTACGCCGAGTGGACCAAGGCCTGGACCGACGTCCGCAACAGCTGATCCGCAACCACCGCAACGAAACCGTCCGTAGATCCCCGAGCGCGCCGAGGAGGTGACCGCCATGCGCCGACGTCTTGCCCTCACGGGCCTGCTGGCACCGCCGATGCTGTGGCTGGTGGTCGCCTACCTCGGCGCGCTCGCGGCGATCTTCGCGACGGCCGTGTGGACCACCGACCCGTTCACCAACCAGGTGGTGCGCACCTTCACCCTCGACAACCTCAAGGGCCTGGTGGCCGACCCCGTCTACCTGCGCATCATCGGCCGCACGCTGTTCATCGCCGCCAGCGTCACCGTCGTGTGCGTCCTCGTGGCCGTGCCTTTCGGGTTCTTCATGGCGAAGGTGGCGCCGCAACGGCTGCGCGGGCTGCTGCTCGCTCTGGTGCTCGTGCCGCTGTGGGCCAGCTACCTGGTGAAGGCGTACGCGTGGCGCGCGATGCTCGGACCCGAGGGCGTTCTCGACTCGACCTTCGGCGGGACGCCGGGCTACGGCCTCGTCGCCGTCATCGTGACGCTCACGTACCTCTGGCTGCCGTACATGATCCTGCCGGTGTACGCCGGTCTGGAACGCATGCCCGACAGCCACCTGCAGGCGTCTGCCGACCTCGGCGCCGGAAACCTCCTCACCTTCCGACGTGTCGTCGTGCCCGCGCTGCTGCCGGCCATCGCGGCGGGCAGCGTGTTCACCTTCTCGCTCAGCCTCGGCGACTACATCGCGGTGCAGATCGTCGGCGGCAAGGTGCAGGTGCTCGGCTCGGCGGTGCTGCAGAACATCACGCTCGACCTGCCGTTCGCGGCGGCGCTGGGTACGGCGTCGGTCGTGATCATGGTCGTCTACCTGCTGGCCGTGCGCCGCACCGGCGCGTTGGAGAACCTGTGATCGCCCGGGGGTCGTCGTGCGCCTGACCCGTCGCGCCCGCGGCGCGCTGTGGGCCTTCGCCGCGCTCGTGCTGTTGTTCGTCTACGCCCCCCTCGCCGTCGTCGCGCTCAACTCCTTCAACAGCGACCGCACCTTCGGCTGGCCTCCGCCCGGCTTCACCCTGCGCTGGTGGGACCTGGCGCTGCACGCGCAGGGTCCCCGCGACGCCCTGCGGACCTCGGTCGAGGCTGGTATCGGCGCCACGGCGATCGCGCTCGTCCTGGGCACGCTGCTGGCCCTGGCGCTCACGCGCTACGACTTCTTCGGCCGCCAGGCCATCTCGCTGCTCGTGGTGCTGCCGATCGCGCTGCCGGGCATCGTCACCGGTATCGCGCTGCAGTCGGTGATCCAGAACGTGCTCGGGCCCGTCTTCGGGATCGGGGCCGGCCTGTTCACGATCATCGTCGGCCACGCGACGTTCTGCATCGTCGTCGTGTTCAACAACGTGACGGCGCGGCTGCGGCGCACCGGCGGCTCGCTCGAGGCGGCGTCCGCCGACCTGGGGGCTCGGCCCCTCACGACCTTCCGGCTGGTCACCTTCCCGCTGCTGCGCTCGGCGCTGGTGGCGGGCGGGCTGCTCGCCTTCGGGCTGAGCTTCGACGAGATCGTCGTCACGACGTTCACGGCCGGCCCCGGCTCGCCGACGCTGCCGATCTGGATCTTCAACAACCTGTTCCGCCCCAACCAGGCGCCCGTCGTCAACGTCGTCGCGGTGCTGCTCGTGGCGGCGTCGATCCTGCCGGTGTGGCTGGCCCAGCGGCTCGAGGGTGCCACCGCCGGCGAGTCCCGCATGTGAGCACCGATGGGTGCATCCGTGGGTGCATCCATCCTGGGGTGATCACCCCGGAATCGCTGCACCCACGGATGCCCCGTCAGCCGGCCTTGCGGCGTCCGGTTACCGTGCTGATGTGAGCGAGCCGTCGCAGCCCCCCGAGCCCCAGCCCCGCCGCATCCCCGTCCGCCGGCACCCGCGCTACAGCCGGTTCCTGCTGACCGGTGGCGTGGTCGGCGTCGTGGCGGCGGTCATCGCCGGCCTGGCGGGCTCCGGTGACCCCGGCTCGAGCCCAGGGCCGCTCATCGGCTACCTCGCCGTGCTGCTCGGCCTGCTGGGTGCGCTGCTCGGGGGAGTGGTCGCGCTCGTGCTCGACCGCCGCCACCCCTGACCTGTGGGACACTGAGCGGGTGGCACGAGGCGACGGGCTGCTGACCCACGACCTGCTTCCCGGCGAGAAGTCCCCCCAGGACGCCTGCGGCGTGCTGGGGATCTGGGCCCCCGGTGAGGAGGTCGCCAAGCTCACGTTCTACGGCCTGTACGCGCTGCAGCACCGCGGGCAGGAGTCAGCCGGCATCGCCGCGAGCGACGGACGCCGGCTGCTCGTCTACAAGGACATGGGCCTGGTCTCCCAGGTCTTCGACGAGACGGCGCTCAACTCCCTGCCCGGCCACCTGGCCATCGGCCACACCCGGTACTCCACCACCGGCGGCAGCGTCTGGGAGAACGCCCAGCCCACGCTCGGCAACACCGCCGGTGGCACGGTCGCGCTGGCCCACAACGGCAACCTGACGAACTCCGCTGAGCTGCGCGCCGTCGTCCAGCAGCGGTACGGCGCCCAGGCGGCAGGCGAGCTGCGCGCGGGCAACACCACCGACACCGCGCTGATCACCGCGTTGCTGGCGGGCGACCCCGACCACAGCCTCGAGGCCACGGCCCTGGAGGTGCTGCCCGAGCTGCGCGGCGCCTTCAGCCTCGTCTTCATGGACGAGCACACGCTGTACGCCGCCCGCGACCGCCACGGCATCCGCCCGCTGGTGCTCGGCCGGCTGGAGCGCGGCTGGGTCGTGGCCAGCGAGACGCCGGCGCTCGCCACGATCGGCGCGAGCTTCATCCGCGAGATCGAGCCCGGCGAGATGGTCGTCATCGACTCCGACGGGCTGCGGTCGAGCCGGTTCGCCGCCGCCGAGCCCAAGGGCTGCGTCTTCGAGTACGTCTACCTCGCGCGGCCCGACACCACGATCGCGGGCCGCGTCGTGCACGAGGCGCGGGTCGAGATGGGGCGCCGGCTCGCTGCCGAGCACCCGGCCGAGGCCGACCTGGTGATCGGCGTCCCGGAGTCCGGCACGCCCGCCGCCATCGGGTACGCCGAGGCCAGCGGGATCCCGTTCGGCCAGGGGTTCGTCAAGAACTCCTACGTCGGCCGCACCTTCATCCAGCCGAGCCAGACGATCCGCCAGCTCGGCATCCGGCTCAAGCTCAACCCGCTCACCGACGTCATCCGCGGCAAGCGCCTGGTCGTCGTCGACGACTCGATCGTGCGCGGCAACACCCAGCGCGCGCAGGTGCGCATGCTGCGCGAGGCGGGGGCGGCCGAGGTGCACGTGCGGATCTCCTCGCCGCCGGTCACCTGGCCGTGCTTCTACGGCATCGACTTCGCCAGCCGGGCCGAGCTGATCGCCACCGGCCTCGGCGTGGAGGAGGTGCGCGCCTCGATCGGCGCCGACAGCCTCGGCTACATCAGCGAGGACGGCATGATCGCGGCCACCGGCCAGCCGAAGGACTCGCTGTGCCGGGCCTGCTTCACCGGCGAGTACCCCGTCCCCCTGCCGGACGCCGACCAGCTCGGCAAGAACGTGCTCGAGACCCTGCCCGGCCTGGAGGCAGTGCGCCCCGCGCGCGACGCCGAGGGCGTGCCCACGGGTCTGGCCGGCGGCGGCTCCGACGCCCTCACCCGCCCGTGACCCCTCTCCCCTCTG
This sequence comes from Angustibacter sp. Root456, assembly GCF_001426435.1. NCBI lineage: Bacteria > Bacillati > Actinomycetota > Actinomycetes > Kineosporiales > Kineosporiaceae > Angustibacter > Angustibacter sp. Root456. The sequence continues at coordinate 728,483 of NZ_LMER01000020.1, forward strand.
CGCAGATTCCCCGGAATTCGTCGCCTGAGGGCCGCCCAGACGACAAGTTCCCCGGAAGTTGCCAGAGGAGTGCGCATGAGTGAGCCGGTGACGTACGCCGGAGCCGGGGTCGACACCGAGGCGGGCGACCGCGCGGTCGAGCTGATGAAGCAGTGGGTGGCGCGCACTCGGCGTCCTGAGGTCGTCGGCGCCCTCGGCGGCTTCGCCGGCCTGTTCGACGCCAGCGCGCTCAAGACCTACCGGCGGCCCCTGCTGGCCACCAGCACCGACGGCGTGGGCACCAAGGTGCAGATCGCCCAGCGCCTCGACATCCACCACACGATCGGCTTCGACCTCGTGGGCATGGTGGTCGACGACATCGTCGTGGCCGGCGCCGAGCCGCTGTTCATGACCGACTACATCGCGTGCGGCCGCGTGGTGCCCGAGCGCATCGCCGACGTCGTGCGCGGTATCGCCGAGGCCTGCGTCGCAGCCGGCTGCGCGCTCACCGGCGGCGAGACCGCCGAGCACCCCGGACTGCTCGGGCCCGACGAGTACGACGTCGCGGGCGCCGTCACGGGCGTCGTCGAGGCGGACGACGTCCTCGGCCCCGAGCGGGTGCGCGAGGGCGACGTGCTGGTGGCCATGGCGTCGTCGGGGCTGCACTCCAACGGGTACTCGCTCGTGCGGCGGGTGCTGGACGTCGCCGGCTGGGCGCTCGACCGGCACGTCGACGAGCTGGGGCGCACGGTGGGCGAGGAGCTGCTCGAGCCGACCCGCGTCTACGCCCAGGACGTGCTCGATCTCGTCCGCGCGGGCCGCGACGACGGCATCGACGTCCACGCCCTCAGCCACGTCACCGGCGGTGGGCTCGCTGCCAACCTCGCCCGGGTGCTGCCCCGCGGTCTCGAGGCGGTGGTCGACCGCTCGACCTGGACGCCGGCACCGGTGTTCGCGCTCGTGCGCCGGCTCGGGCAGGTGCCCCTGGCCGACCTCGAGCGCACGCTCAACCTGGGCGTCGGCATGGTGGCCGTGGTGTCAGCGTCGTCGGCCGACGCGGCGGTGCGTCGCCTGGAGGCGCGCGGCCTGCCCGCCTGGGTGCTCGGCACCGTGCGCACGCACGACGCCGCCGACGACTCCGGTGACCTCACCCAGGGGGCGAAGGGAGTCGACGGCGGCGCCGTCCGGATGCTGGGGACTCAGCAGGTCTGAGCCCGGCCGCTCAGCGGCCGGAGGCCCACTGCTGGTAGTCGTCGTCCTCGTCGTCGGACGGCGCGGTGGCGTCGTCCGGCTCGGTGTACGACGAGCTCCCGTGGAGCTCTCGCTGGAGGGCAGTCAGGTCCGTGTTGGGACTGAAGTACTTCAGCTCCCGGGCGACCTTGGTCTGCTTGGCCTTGGCTCGGCCGCGACCCATGGCGTCGACCCCCTCATGCGTAGACCGGGGCGGCGAGCTGCGGCCCCGGGTTCAGTGGTCTCGTCGTAGACACAACGGTACATCGTCCGGACCTGTTCCGACGACTCAGTCGGCCCCGCGCCCGCCTCGTTGACCCGATCGGCTCTCAGGCCCGGTGCGAGCCCGCCCGCCCGGAGCCTCGGCCGCCGCGTGTCGGCAGCCACAGCCGCTCGGACGGCGCCACCGCGGCGATGCGGCGCTCGGCCAGCCGGTCGGCCGCCACCGACGGTGAGACGCCCTCGGCGTCGGCCTCAGCGAGCACGGACGCCGTGGCGTCGAAGATCTTCAGCGTGCGCTCGCGCGCCCGCTCGAAGTCGAAGCCGTGCAGCTCGTCGGCCACCTGGATCACGCCACCGGAGTTCACCAGGTAGTCGGGGGCGTAGGTGATGCCGCGCTCGCGCAGCTGGTCGGCCACCTGCGGCTCGGCGAGCTGGTTGTTGGCCGCTCCGCAGACGATCTCGGCCTTGAGGGTGGCGACGACGTCCGGGGTCAGGGCGCCGCCGAGCGCGCACGGCGCGTAGACGTCGAGGTCGCTGCCCACGAGCTCGTCGGTGGAGCCCACGACGCGCACGCCGGGGTGCTCGTCGCGCACGCGGGTGAGCGCCTGCTCCGACACGTCGGTGACGACCGCCTCCGCGCCGTCCTCGGCCAGCAGCCCGACGAGCAGGTGCCCGACCTTGCCGACGCCCGCGATGCCGACGCGGCGCCCGGCCAGCGAGTCGCTGCCCCACCGGTGCGCGGCGGCCGCGCGCATGCCCTGGAACACACCGAGCGCCGTCAGCACCGAGGAGTCACCGGCCCCGCCGTTGGCCTCGCTGCGTCCGGTGACGAAGTCGGACTCCTCGGCGACGACGTCCATGTCGGCCACGTAGGTGCCGACGTCGCAGGCGGTGACGTAACGGCCGCCGAGGCTCTGGACGAAGCGGCCGTAGGCGCGCAGCAGCTCAGGGGTCTTGTCACGCGCGGGGTCGCCGATGATCACCGCCTTGCCGCCGCCGTGCTCGAGGCCGGCCACGGCGTTCTTGTACGTCATGCCGCGCGAGAGGTGCAGTGCGTCGGCGAGCGCTTCGGCGGTGCTGGCGTACGGGTAGAAGCGGGTGCCGCCGAGGCCGGGGCCGAGGGCGGTGCTGTGCAGCGCGATGATCGCGCGCAGCCCGCTGGCGGGGTCGTGGCAGAAGACCACCTGCTCGTGGTCGCCCGCGAACGCGTCGCTGCCGTCCTCGGTGGCCCAGTGGGGCGCGGTCGTGCTGGTCACGGTCGTGACTCCTCGGGTGTTGGCCGGCCCTCGTGAGGCAGGCGCCGCCGTCCGGGGACGTCGTCGGCCCCGGTGGGGCAAGCCTAGGGCCGCCGGGTCGGCAGGCGGGCTGTCGAGGTGCCACTCTGGGGTGTGCCCACCGTGACGCGCCGCCCGCCCTACCAGGCTCACCTGCGCGTCTTCGAACCCGTCGCGCACCTCGCTCCCGCTGACCGCGAGCGGTGGAACGCCTACGCCCGCAGGGCGCCCTCGCGGCACGAGGTCGAGCGCACGCTGTACGCCGACACCGTGCGCCGCCTCGCCGGACGCCCCCCGGTGCCCGTGCCGGCGGCTGAGAGCACCGACGCCCTGCTGCTCGACGAGGACGGCGAGCTGTTCGTCTCCCCGGTGCAGCCGCGGCTGCAGGTCTGGCACCGGTTGGGTGCTGCCGACCTGGAGGGCGACGTGCTGCCGGGCGACGCCGTCCCGGAGGTGGTGCGCGAGCAGGCGGCAGCCGACCTCGCGCGGCTCGCCGTCGACGGTGGGGAGGTGCGGCTGTTCTCCCGCACCGCCGCCTGGCAGGTGCCGCTGCCGTGGTTCGTGCTCTTCTCAGGGTCCGAGCGCGACCTCAGCGTCGCGTCCCCGCGCCGCCTCACGTACCGGACGTCGATGAGCCAGGCCCGGCGGCGCGTGGCCATCGGCCTGCGTACGGCTCGCGCCGCCCTGGGTGACGCGGGGTTGGCCTCCGACATCGAGGTGCTGGGCCGGTGGCTGGAGGAGTTCGACCACCGCAGCCGCGTCGAGCTCGACTACGCCGGCCTGGCCGATCTGCTCGACGACGCGCACCTGGCTGGTGACGACTCAGCCTCCGACGTCGAGCAGGGGCTGGCGGCGCTGGCGGAGGAGGACGTCGTCTCGGCGGCGGCGGCGTACCGGCGCTGGACCCGGCGCTGGCAGCGGGTGGCCCGGCTCGCGACCGCCTCCTAGGGGCTAGTTATTGACCATTTCTTTACCAAGAAATGACTAGTTCAGGGGGAAGTTCCATAATGATCCCTCCCGAACGTTCCATCCGTGCCCGAAAAGGGGCATCCTTGACACTGCAACCGCGTCATCCGACGCGATATCGCTAAGGAGTTTGCGATGGCAACCAAGAGCCACGACGCCCAGTCGCTGCTGACCCCGGCTGAGGTCGCCGCGCTCTTCCGCGTCGACCCCAAGACGGTCACCCGCTGGGCCAAGGCCGGCAAGCTGACCTCGATCCGCACCCTGGGGGGCCACCGCCGCTACCCCGAGGACGAGGTGCGTCAGCTGCTCGCCGGCATCCCGCAGCAGCGCAGCTGACCGCAGCTGACCGCAGCTGACCGCAGCTGAGCACAGCTGAGCACAGCCCAGACCGCACCCGGTGGTCCGGCGTGCATGATCACGGGCGGGTGGCGTACCCCCTCCGTCGTGATCATGCAGGCCGGGCCGCCTGCTGTCGGGTGGGGGTGACCGCGTGAGCAACCGCGAGGCGCAGCGCTTCGAGACCGTCTGCGTATCGGAAACCTCCGACGGTCCGGTGCACGAGCTCGTCGAGGGACGCGACGTGCCCATCAGCAAGACCAACCTGGTCAACCGGACGCTGCCGCACCGTGACCGGCGCATGGTCGGCGCCTGGTGCTTCGTCGACACCTACGGCCCGGACGCCGTCATCACCATGCCCGGCATGCGCGTGCCTGCGCACCCCCACATCGGGCTGCAGACCGTCAGCTGGTTGCTCGAGGGGACGATCGAGCACCGCGACAGCCTCGGTAGCCACCAGATGGTGCAGCCGGGCGAGCTCAACCTGATGACCGCCGGCCACGGCATCGCCCACTCCGAGGAGTCGCCGCAGGAGCGGCCGCCCCGGCTGCACGGTGCCCAGCTGTGGGTGGCGCTGCCCGAGCACGCACGGCACGTCGAGCCGCGCTTCGAGCACGTCGTCGACCTGCCGCGGCTGCGGCTCGGCGACGTCACGGTCACCGTGATCGTGGGGGAGCTCGCCGGTGAGGCCAGCCCCGCGCGGGTGCACTCGCCGCTGGTGGGCGCCGACCTCGACGTCGCGGGCCCGGCGCAGGTGCCGCTGCAGGTGGACTTCGAGCACGCCGTCGTCGTGACCAGCGGCCAGGTCGAGGTCGACGGCGAGCTGCTGCGCCCGGGTCGGCTGCTCTACCTCGGGACGGGTCGCGACCGCCTCCACGTGACTTCGGCGTCCGGCGGCCGGTGCCTGCTGCTCGGGGGCGAGCCGTTCGACGAGGAGATCCTCATGTGGTGGAACTTCGTCGGGCGCACGCACGAGGAGATCGTCGAGGCCCGTGAGCGCTGGATGGGCGAGCTCGCGGGCGGCTTCGCCGGCGAGCAGGTGCGCTTCGGGGCAGTGCCGGGCTTCACCGGCGCGCCCCTGGCCGCACCTGCGCTGCCGACGTCCCGCCTGCGTCCCCGCGGGCGCCGCTGAGGCCTGCGCGGGGAACGTCAGACGCTCTGGCTCAGTTGCCTTCCGGCGGGAAGTCCTTCGGGTCGCCTTCGCCGCCACCTTGCGGGTCGCGGTTGCCCAGCGCGGTCTCGGCCGGCATCTCCTCGATGCGGTCCTTCGCCTTCTGCTCGAGGTCCTCGGTGTTGTTCTGAGAACCCGTGCTGTCGTTCGGCTGCTCGCTCATCGTGCCTCCTGGGACGGGGCTCGTGACGCTACGCCGCCGAGGGGCAGGGCGCAGGTCGGCGCCGCCGTCGCGAGGCGGGTGCGGCACGATGGCGGTCGTGTCGTTGCTGCTCGCCCTCGACCTCGCGGGCGTCTTCGCCTTCGCGCTGAACGGCGCGTTCACGGCGGTGCGCCAGGCGCGGCTCGACATCGTCGGTGTGCTGGCCCTCGGCGTCATCACGGCGATCGGCGGCGGCATCGTGCGCGACGTCCTCATCGACGCGCTGCCCCCGGCCACGTTCGTCGACTGGCGCTACCTCGCGGTGGCGGCGGCGGGAGCGCTCATCGCGTTCTTCCTCACCCGACCGCTGGAGCGGCTCGTCGTCCCGATGATCGTGCTGGACGCCGCGGGGCTGAGCCTGTTCTGCGTCACCGGCGCCAGCAAGGCGCTGGCCTTCGGGCTCGGGGCCGCGCAGGCCGTGATCCTGGGCGCAGTCACGGCGGTGGGTGGCGGCACGATCCGCGACGTGCTGATCGGGCGCGTGCCCTCGGTGCTGAGCAGCGGCCTGTACGCCGTCCCCGCGCTTCTGGGCGCCACGGTCACCGTCGTCGCGGTGCGGCTGCACGGCTACGGGATCGTGGCGGCGCTGCTGGCGGCCGGGCTCTGCTTCGGCGTCCGGATGATCGGCGTGCGGTTCAACCTCAACGCCCCGGCCGCCCGCGTCGGGCGCCACGAGGCCGGCGCGCCCTGAGCGGTTCCGACGACAGCGTGGTGCCTGCGCATCACCCGCGATGCTCAGCCACCACGATGCGGCCGGACGCCGGCGGGCCCCCACCGCTCGAGCGGTGGGGGCCCTGTCTCGGTTCCGCGTCAACCGGTTACGGTTCGACGGTGACCGGGACTCGCGAACCGAGTCCGAGGATCTCCTCGTCCGGGGTCACCCGTCCGCGGTGGATGAACCCGAGCAGCGCGAGCACCGCGAAGAGTCCGGCGCCCACGAAGGCCGCGATCGCCGCGATCAGGGCGATCTGGCCCATCTTCCAGAAGGCGTAGGCGTTGAGCAGCAGGCCACGCAGGGTCTCGCCCTTGAAGGTGGTCTCGACCATGGCAGCCGCCTTGGCGTCGTCCGGGTTCGCCCGAGCGATGGTGCTCAGCTGCGCGTAGGTCTTGCCGCCGGTCATCTCCTCGATGTGGACGGCGATGTAGTGGTCGGCGTAGGCCCGGGCCTGGGCGCCGTCGGTGAGCTGCTGGCCGGCGTACTGGGTGAGGTACGGGCCGATCTTCGGGTCCTTCAGACCCTCGTCGCCCGCCTTGGGGAAGAAGATCTTCTGAGCCGACAGCTGGCTGTGCACCTGGTCGTTCACGAAGGTGTGGGCCCAGGTGAGCAGACCGCCCGCCACGAGCAGCACCGCCGCGAGGGCGACTCCTGCCCAGCTCATCACGGTGTCGAAGCTCTTGCGTCGCATGGTCTTGCCTCTCTTGTGTGGTCGGCCGTGCCGACCTGACCGTCGAACCTCTTGCACCCCCAGGGTCGACCTCAGACCCGTTGCGGCGCAGGGCTGCAAGTCCCGTCTTCGGCGCTGAACGTCCCACTCGCCGGGGGACGTACGTCCCGGGGCTCGGGCTGCGACGACGTCCTAGACCCCGGCCGCACCGGGCTTCTTGGGAGCGGAAGACCTCTTCGTCAGAGCTGACCCGACCGCGGTGGGACGAAGTGCTCTGCGACCCCGACGGCGTGCGGCCTAGCGTGAAGCTGCCCTCGAAAGGGGAGGTGGAGCATGACGACCGTCGACACGTCCCGTGGTCCGCAGGTCCGGCCGCAGGTGCAGGTGACCAGCCGGGGCGAGGTGCCTCACCGTCAGGAGGAGTACGCCGCCCACAAGCTCGCGGAGGTCGTCCGGTACACGCGCCAGCCGGTGCGGTCGGTGCAGGTGGTGCTGGAGATCTCGGCTGACCCGGCCCGGGTGCGTCCGTCGACGGCCGAGGCCACGCTCGACGTCGACGGCACGCCGGTGCGGGCGCACGTGGCCGCCGATCGGCTGCACGAGGCGGTCGACCTGCTCGAGGCCCGGCTGCGCCGTCAGCTGGTGCAGCTGCAGGACCGCACCCGCACGCGCCATCGGTGGACGCGCGTGGTCGACGAGCACGAGTGGCGTCACGGCGCCGAGCCGACGCCGCGCGAGGCCTACTTCCCGAGACCGGTCGAAGAACGAGAAGTGCTGCGGCGCAAGTCATTCGCGCTCGGCCGCCAGACGCTCGACGAGGCGGCCTTCGACCTGGAGCTGCTGGGTCACGAGTTCTACCTGTTCGTCGACGCCGCCACGGGTGACGAGGCGGTCGTGCACCGAGTGGCGCCGGGGCAGTACGTGCGGATCGGGCCGCCGGCGGTGCTCAGTGAGGAGCAGGCCAAGGAACGGCTCGACGTCGGCGGGGAGGCGTTCGTCTTCTTCCGCGAGTCGGCCTGGCGGCCGGCCCAGGTGCTGTACCGCAGGTACGACGGCCACTACGGCCTCATCACCGCCACCTGATTCCCCGCCGCACCCCACCCCGAGCTCGGGAGGGGAGGTGCAGGGGAGGGGATCAGTCGCGCGGACGGCGGCGCCGGGCGGACGACGTCGCCGCGCTCGATCGGCCGGCGCCGGAGAACGCGATCGAGACCCCGAGCATGAAGCCGAAGTCGTACCAGTTCCCGTCGTTGCGGACCTCGTAGATGCTCACCGAGTCCTTGAACAGCGAGATGATGAACGTGATCGGGCTGATGAGCCCATGCCACAGGCCGAGCCAGAAGCCGGCGTCCGCCGTGTGGTTCGCCGCGGTGTTGGTGCCTGCGGCGCACGCGCCCAGCGCCAGCAGCACCAGCGCGACGACGACGACATGCGTCCGGCGCATGATGACCACCCCTCCCGTGAGGGGTTCAGTGCAGCAGGTGCTGGGCCTGCGGGGGCAGGGCCGAAGGTCCGTGGACGCTCGGCGCGGCCATTGGGACTCCGCAACGGGGCTCCGCAATGGGACTGCGCGATGGGACTCCGCGATGGGGCAGTGGTGGCCAGGGGCGGGGTCGAACCGCCGACCTTCCGATTTTCAGTCGGACGCTCGTACCAACTGAGCTACCTGGCCGGACTGGCCTGGATCGGGCACCGCGGCGACCGGCCCAGGTCACGAACAACGCCAGGTCGCCCTGGCGCACGGACGATCATAGCGCACCGCGCGACGACCTCTCGCACCCGCTGCGCCGACCCAGCCCGCCGATCGGCGGTCACGTTGACCCCTCGTTCATGGCCGCCTGGAACGAGTTCATCGGGCGTGGCGAGGTCGAGTGGGAGCACCTGCTCGCGGCGTCCTTCGTGGCCATCGTGCCCGTCGTCGCCCTCTTCCTCATCGTGCAGATGCACCTGGTCGGGGGGCTGACCGCGGGCAGCGTCAAGTGACCCAGCAAGCACGCGCAGCTGGGCCTGGTGCGAACGGCGGCGCGCGAGCGGCCACGACCTGGCTGCTCTCGGACGCGGCCCGGTACGTGACCGGTGCGGTCATCCCGGTCGACGCCGGGGCGATGGATCACTGAGGGCGGCTCGGCGGCTCGGCCGACCGCTCAGGAACGTGCACTCTGCGAAGGACGCGAGCACTGCTCGCGCACACTGGCGACCCCGACGGGACTCGAACCCGCGGCCTCCGCCGTGACAGGGCGGCGCGCTAACCAACTGCGCTACGGGGCCTTGAACTGCAACCGCTTCGTGCTCCTCCCGATCGTACCGGCAACGGGAGGTGGTACCCCCAACGGGATTCGAACCCGCGCTGCCGCCTTGAAAGGGCGGTGTCCTGGGCCGCTAGACGATGGGGGCGCCGTGACGCCTCCGAACGTGCCAGCGTCGAGGACGCGGTTCAGCATAGGGGACACCGACCGCCACCACCAAAACGGCCTCGGGTCGGGAACATCTGGGCCCCCGCGTGGGCTGCCTCCAGGGCAGGGACAACCACGCGAGAGGACTTCATGAAGACTCGGACTCTGGGCAACCTCACGGTGTCGGCGATCGGCCTGGGCGGGATGCCGCTGTCGATCGAGGGCCGACCCGACCGTCAGCGGGCGCTGCGCACGGTGCACGCCGCGCTCGACGAAGGCGTCACCCTGATCGACACCGCGGACGCCTACCACCAGCACGCCGACGAGGTCGGGCACAACGAGGAGCTCATCGCCGAGGCGCTGCGCACCTGGGACGGCGACGCGTCGTCCGTGCTCGTGGCCACCAAGGGCGGTCACCTGCGACCGGGCGACGGTTCGTGGACCCTCAACGGCTCGCCCGAGTACCTGAGGACGGCGGTGAAGGAGTCGGCTCGGCGGCTCGGCGTGGAGCAGATCGGGCTCTACCAGTTCCACCGGCCCGACCCGAACGTGCCGTACGAGGAGTCCGTCGGCGTCCTGCGCGACCTGCTCGACGAGGGCGTCATCGCCCGGGCCGGCATCTCGAACGCGAACCCCGAGCAGATCCGCCAGGCCCAGGAGATCCTCGGCGGCCGGCTGGTGAGCGTGCAGAACCAGTTCTCGCCGTCGTTCCGCTCCAGCGAGCCCGAGCTCGAGCTGTGCGCCGAGCTGGGGATCGCGTTCTTGCCGTGGAGCCCGCTGGGAGGCATCTCCAGCGCCGCGGACCTCGGGTCGACGTCCGAGGCCTTCGCGACGGTGGCCGACGCGCACGGCGTGAGCCCGCAGCAGGTCGCGCTGGCCTGGGAGCTGGCCAAGGCGCCCGTGGTCATCCCGATCCCCGGCTCGAGTCGGCCCGAGACGATCCGCGACTCGGTGCGTGCCGTCGACCTCGAGCTGACGGCCGACGAGCTGGCGCTGCTCGGCTGACTGCCTCCGCCACTCAGGCCGCGGCCGGAGGACGCAATCCGGCCTGGACGGCGGGAAGCGGCCTGGGTGGCGGGAAGCGGCCTGGGTGGCGGACAGGGCGGGCACACTGGGGGCGTGGTGGAGATGAGCGACGCCGAGTTCGACGACGCGGTCGCTGACGCGCTCGACGCCATCCCGCCCGAGCTCACCGACCTCATGAGCAACGTCGTCGTGCTCGTCGACGACGAGCCACCGCCGGACGAGCCGGACGACCTGCTCGGCGTCTACGTCGGTGTCCCGCTCACCGAGCGCGGGTGGATGGCCGGACCGACGTTGCCCGACCGGATCATGATCTACCGCGGCCCGACCCTGCGGATGTGCGACGACCGCGACGACGTGGTCGAGGAGGTGGCGATCACCGTGGTGCACGAGGTCGCCCACCACTTCGGCATCGACGACGCGCGCCTGCACGCGCTCGGCTGGGACTGAGGCGCCCGGCGTTCAGACCAGGCCCGCGTCGTGGGCGACGATCGCCACCTGCACGCGGTTCGTGGCGTCCAGCTTGGTGAGCAGCCGCGACACGTGCGCCTTCACCGTCGCCTCGCTCATGAACAGCTCGCGGCCGACCTCGGCGTTCGACAGCCCCCGCGCCACCGCCACCAGCACCTCGCGCTCGCGGGCCGTCAGCGCCCCGAGCCGGTCGAGCGCCGTCCGCTGCCGTGACGAGGAGCCGGAGTCGGAGAAGTGCCCGATCAGCCGACGGGTCACGGTGGGGGAGAGCATCGCCTCGCCCGCCGCCACGACCTGGACGGCGCGCACGAGGTCGCGTGGCGGCGTGTCCTTGAGCAGGAACCCGCTCGCTCCGGCCTCCAGCGCCCGGAACACGTAGTCGTCGAGGTCGAACGTCGTCAGCACCACGACGCGCGGCGCAGGGTCGAGCTCGAGCACCTGCTGGGTCGCGCGCAGCCCGTCGAGCCGCGGCATGCGGATGTCCATGAGGACGACGTCGGGTCGGTGGGCGCGCACGGCGTCGATGGCGTCTGCGCCGTCCTCGGCCTCGGCGACCACCTCCAGGTCGTCGGCCGCCGACAGGATCATCCGCAGACCGGCGCGCACGAGCGCCTCGTCGTCGACGATCAGGACTCGGGTCACGAGGCTTCCTCCGGTTCGGGCCAGGGCAGGTGCGCGGCCACCCGCCAACCGCCGTCCGACGCCGGGCCGGCCACCAACCGTCCGCCCACGAGCGACACGCGTTCGGCCAGGCCGACCAGCCCGAGCCCCGCGCCCGGCAGCAGGCTGGCCGCCGCCACCGGCACCTGGTTGGCCACCACCACGTCGAGCCCCGCACCGGCTCGACCGTGCACGCGGACGCGCGTGGCCGCCGACCGCGCGTGCTTGTGCACGTTGGTGAGCGACTCCTGCACCACGCGGTGAGCGGTGCGCGCGACGTCGGCCGGCGGCGTGCCGGCGACGTCGCAGGTCAGGCTGATGGCGACCCCCGCCGCGCGCGAGGCCGCCACCAGGCGCTCGATGTCGCTGAGCTGCGGCGGCGGCGCGAGGTCCGACCCGTCCGCCGACTCGTCGGTGCGCAGGACGCCGAGGACGCGCCGCAGGTCCTCGAGCGCCTCGCGGGCCGTCGTCCGCACCAGCGCGGCGGTGCGCTCGACCTGCTCGGGGCCGGCGTCCGGGTTCACCTCCAGGCCGCCGGCGTGCAGGGCGATGAGCGACACCTTGTGGGCCAGGACGTCGTGCATCTCGCCCGCGATGCGGGTGCGCTCGCTGAGGCGCGCCTGGTCGGCCCGCAGCTCGCGCTCGGCCTCGGCGGTCTCGGCCCGCGCACGCAGCGAGTCGATGAGGTCGCGGCGGGCGCCGACGTACGCGCCGAAGGCGATCACCGCCGAGTAGAACAGCACCGAGCCCACGACCGCCGAGAACACGTTCGTCCCGGTCACGATGCTGCGGCCGACATCGAGCACGAACGAGGCGGCCGTGACGACGGCGAGCACGCGGTCGCGGCGGCGCACGGCCAGCGTCAGCAACGCCAGGAAGAACGCCACGGGAAGGCCGGTCGCGATGGCGATCACGAGCGTGACGACGGCGACGGCGACGGGGTGGTCGCGCCGCCACCACAACGCGACGGCCGCGACGCTGCACGCCACCCCGGCCGCCACGACGACGGCCACCGGCCAGTGACCGTGGAGCGTCACGGCGAACACGACACCGGAGGCCAGCGAGACGAGCACCATCGCCACGTCACGCGCGCGGGGGCTGGCGCGCGTCACGAGCGCCCGGCTGATACGCCAGCGGCGCCCGACCGCCCGCACCGCCCGCAGCTCCACGCCTCGAAGCCTAGGGGCGCCCGGGCGGTCCGGTCGTCGTCCGGACGTCGGGGTGGCAGCCCGCGAGGCACCGACTTTCGTCGGGGGTGGGCTGAGCCACGTGGCCGATGAGGCTCGACCCCTGGTGGCGGCAGGCTCGAGGCCATGATCACCGTCAACGACCTCACCAAGCGGTACGGCCACACCACGGCCGTCGACGCCGTCTCCTTCTCGTGCCGTCCCGGCACGATCACGGGCTTCCTCGGTCCCAACGGCGCGGGCAAGTCCACGACCCTGCGGATGCTCACCGGGCTGACCCCGCCGACGTCCGGCACCGCCACCGTGGGCGGCGTCGCGTACCGCAACCTGCCCAACCCCGGGCGGGTCATGGGCGTCATGCTCGACGCCGCCGCCGCTCACGCCGGGCGCACCGGGCGCGAGACGCTGCGCGTCGCGGGCGAGCTGCTCGGGACGTCGAGCGCCCGGGCCGACGCGATGCTCGAGCGGGTGGGCCTGGCCGGGGCCGAGAAGCGCCGCGTCGGCCAGTACTCGCTCGGCATGCGCCAGCGCCTCGGGATCGCCGTCGCGCTGCTCGGTGACCCCGAGGTGCTCGTGCTCGACGAGCCGGCCAACGGCCTCGACCCCGAAGGCATCCGCTGGATGCGCGGCCTGCTGCAGGACTTCGCGGCGCGCGGCGGCACGGTGCTGCTGTCGAGCCACCTGCTGAGCGAGGTGCAGGCCACAGCCGACCGGTTGGTCGTCATCGGGCACGGCCGGGTCGTGGCGGAGGGAGACCTGCGCGAGCTGCTCGCCGGTTCGGGCACCCGGGTGCGGGGCCTCGACCCCGCCGGGCTGGCCGCGGCGCTGGAGGCGGCCGACCTGATGGCCACGGCCGGCGCCGACGGCACCTTCACCGTCGACGCCACCCCCGAGCAGGTCGGACGCGCCGCCGCGGCCGCGCGCCAGGTGCTGCTCGAGCTGCGCGCCGCCGACGGCACGGGCCTCGAGGAGCTGTTCCTCAGCCTCACCGCCGGCTCGGCGCCCTCGAACGCCGTCGCGGCGTGAGCGGCCCGAGCGGCCCGAGCGGCCCGGCGTCCACCTCCTCAGCTCGTCCCCACTCCCGTCAGGAGCGCACCATGCCCACCACCACGAACGCCAACACGCCCACCACCACCAGCACCGGCCGCACCCGCTCTGGGCCGCTGCCGACGTCGCGGATCGTCGCGCCGTCGTTCGCGCGGCTCACCCGAGTCGAGCTCCGCAAGTCCGTCGACTACCGCGCCGGGCGCTGGATCCTCCTGGCCATCGCCGCGCTGTCGATGCTGGCGCTGGCCTGGCGGGTCTGGAAGGCCGCCGACAGCCCGATCACGATGATGCGGTTCATCGACTCCGCCATGACGCCCGTGGTGCTGCTCGTGCCGGTGCTGGGCGTCCTCGCGATGGCGAGCGAGTGGTCGCAGCGCACGGCGCTCACGACGTTCACGCTGACGCCGCGGCGCGGGCGCGTCCTGATCGCGAAGGTCGTGGCGGCACTGCTGCTCTCGCTCGCGCTGTTCGTCACGGTGCTGGCGCTCACGGCGCTCGCGGTGGGGCTGGCGGGCCTCATCACCGGCGACGGCGTGACGTGGAGCCTCGACGCGAAGGCCGTCGGCGGCGAGCTCGTCGCCCAGCTGCTCTACGTGCTCATGGGCGCGGGCTTCGGTGCACTCATCCCGGTGACCGGGGCGGCGCTCACGGCGTTCTTCGTGGCGCCGACGCTGTTCGCGATCGTGAGCGGCAGCGTGCTGAAGTCCGCAGGCGAGTGGTTCGACGTGTTCGGGGCCTTCGACCGGCTGTCCAGGTTCGCGCTCGAGGGCAAGGGGCCGCAGACGGCGACGTCCGTGGCGGTGTGGATCGTCGTACCGCTCGTCGTGGGGGTGTGGCGCAGCCTGCGCCGCGAGGTGAAGTAGTTCCCCCACCCCCGCCGTGATCATGCACGCCAGCCCACGCCTCTGGGGCGGATCACTGCCTTCGTTGATGGCCACTGGGGCACCCTGCTGCCATAGGTTGGCGGCGGGGTGCCACCGCGCCAAGAACGGGAGAGGTCAGGGGCGGCGGGAGCGGGTGGGCGTCCGCAACATGCGCAGGACGGCGCGCTCGACCGCTCCGTGCGTCGCCGGCTGCCCGACGTCGACACCCTCACCGAGCTTCAGCAGGGCGTCCTGGATCGTCACGCCGTCCTCGTACAGGTCGACCACGCGCGGGTCGACGTACGACGCCCGGGCGACGGCGGGGGTGTTGCCGAGGTACTCCGACACCTCCTTCATGGCACGGGCGATGGCGCGCTTGCGTGCGGTGGGCGACGACGCGACGTTCGCCGACACCGCCAACGCGACGGCGGCCAGCACCGTGCCGTGCCAGGTGCGGAAGTCCTTGGCCGACACCTCGCCGCCGACCACCTGCTTCACGTAGCTGTTGATGTCGTCGCTCGTGATGTCGACCCACTGGCGGCCGACGCGGTACGCGAGCAGCTCGTCGCCGCCGCCTCGCCTGCGCCGCAACGTCTGCACGGCTTCGCAGACCGCGGGCTCGCCGACGGCGACGTAGCGCTCCTTGCCCGACTTGGCGATGTAGTCGAACACGATCAGGTCGCCCTCGATGCTCACGTGGTCGCGCGTGATGGTGGCGAGCCCGTAGCTGCCGTTCTGCTCGGCGTACGTCTCGCCACCGATGCGGAAGAAGCCGAGGTCGAGCAGCCGGAACGCCGCGGCCAACGCCCGCTCGCGCGGCATGCCGTCGAGCGCCAGGTCCCTCGCCACCTGCTGTCGCGCCTTGGGCAGCCGCGCGGCGACCTCCAGCACGCGGTCGTGCTTCGCCTGGTCGCGCTGCTGACGCCAGACTGGGTGGTAGAGGTACTGCCGTCGTCCGGCGTCGTCGGTGCCCACGGCCTGGATGTGGCCGTTGCGCGCCTTGCAGATCCACACGTCCTTCCAGGCGGGTGGGATCACCAGTGCCTTGATGCGGGCCACCTCGTCGGGGTCGGTCACGCGTTCGCAGTCGTCGAGGTAGACGAAGCCCTTGCCGCTGCGCCGGCGCGTGTAGCCGGGCTGAGACGGCGACACGGTGCGCAGGCGGGGCATGTCGGAATCCTGTGGCCGGGGCGTCCGGCCTGCAACCGCAGCCTGGTGCAGCGGTGGGCGCGGCGGGTTGGCCCTATCGTTCCCTCCATGGTCCACGCGGGAGTGCGCTCATGAGGCGCCGCGTCGCGTCCCTGTTGCTGCGGCTGGTGCGCTGGCGCGTCGTCGGCGAGACGCCGCACATGGGCATCGTCGTCGGGGCGCCGCACACGTCGTACTGGGACTGGGTCGCGATGATCCTGGTGATGTGGCACGGCGGTGTCTCGCCGCGCGTGCTCATCAAGCAGGAGGCGTTCAAGGGCCCGCTCGGCACGGTGCTGCGCGCGACCGGCGGCATCCCGGTCGACCGGAAGCACCCGGCCGGCCTCATCCGCATGCTGATGATGCAGGCGCGCAGCGGCGAGCCGTTCCTGCTGGTGGTGGCGGCCGAGGGCACGCGCAAGAAGGCCGACTACTGGAAGTCCGGCTTCTACCGCATCGCGCGCGCGTCGCGGATGCCGATCGTGTTGGGGTTCGTCGACCGGCCCACGCGCACGGTGGGCTTCGGTGAGTCGTTCGTCCCCACGGGCGACGTCGTGGCCGACATGGACCGCGTCCGCGCGTTCTACGCCGACAAGCACGGAATTCACCCCGACCGGCGTACCGAACCTCGCCTGCGCGAAGAGGACCGCCCAGCCGCTGAGTAGCGGAATGGGGTGGGGGCGTGACCTCGGCGGCCATCGCTCGTTGAGCCAGGTGCCAGGACGGCAGCCAGGAGGGGACGGGTGCGGCGGCCGCGCGACGGCCGTCGCACCCGAGCTGCCCACCCGAGGTGCCCACCCGAGCTGCCCACATGCTGAGAGCGGGGCTCCGCACACCGGACGACGGTGCCAGGCTCGTCGCGTGACTCCCGTGCAGCCCCTCCTCGTGAGCCGACGCCACGTCGACCTCGGGCGCACGCGCAGCATGGCCTGTCGCGGTCGCTGACCCCGGCCCGACGACGCGCACGTCGTCAGTCGCACCGCCGCGCCACCTCGGTGCGTGGCGCCCAGCACCGATGAGGACGCATGACCTCGACGACCGCAGCAACCCGCTCCGCCTCGCCCGCTCACCGCCAGCAGCACGGTCAGTGGGCCGCCGGCGACCGCACACCGCTCAACGCCAACGAGCGGTTCAAGGCCGAGGAAGATCCCCTGAACGTCCGGCTGCGTATCACAGAGACATACTCTCGCAACGGTTTCGACTCAATCCCGAGTGACGACCTGCACGGTCGGTTCCGCTGGTGGGGCCTCTACACCCAGCGACGTCCCGGCATCGAGGGCGGCCGCACCGCGTCGCTCGAGCCGCACGAGCTCGAGGACCGCTACTTCATGCTGCGCGTGCGGGTGGACGGCGGTGCGCTCACCACTGACCAGCTGCGCGTCGTCGGCGAGCTGTCGAGCACCTACGCGCGTGACACGGCGGACCTCACTGACCGGCAGAACGTCCAGCTGCACTGGGTGCGCATCGAGGACGTGCCGGCGATCTGGGAGCGCCTGGAGGCGGTGGGACTGCAGACCGCCGAAGCCTGCGGGGACTGCCCCCGCGTGGTGCTCGGCAGCCCGGTGGCCGGCGTCCACGCTGACGAGATCGTCGACCCGACGCCGGCCATCGAGGAGATCACCCGCCGCTACGTCGGCAACCCCGACTTCAGCAACCTGCCCCGCAAGTACAAGACCGCGCTGACCGGCATGCCCGTGAGCGACGTGGTGCACGAGATCAACGACATCGCCTTCACCGGAGTCGTCCACCCCGAGCACGGACCCGGCTTCGACCTGTGGGTGGGTGGAGGGCTGTCGACGAACCCTCGCCTCGCCGAGCGCCTGGGCGCGTGGGTGCCGCTGGACGACGTCCCCGACGTCTGGGCGGCGGTGACCTCGGTGTTCCGCGACCACGGCTACCGGCGGCTGCGCAACAAGGCGCGGCTGAAGTTCCTGCTCGCCGACTGGGGGGTCGAGCGGTTTCGCGAGGTGGTCGAGGACTACCTCGGCCGGCCGCTGCTCGACGGGCCCGCGGCGCCGCCGTCCGCCGACCCCGGCGACCACGTCGGCGTGCACCGCCAGCGCGACGGCCGGTTCTTCGTCGGGGCGACGCCGGTGGCGGGCCGCGTCTCCGGCACGCTGCTGCGCGAGCTCGCCGACCTGGCCGAGCGCCACGGGTCGCGCCGGGTGCGGCTGACGCCCCACCAGAAGGTGCTCGTGCTGGACGTCGCGGAGAGCGAGATCGACTCGCTCGTCAGCGCACTCGACGCGCTCGGCCTGCAGGCCCGGCCGAGCCCCTTCCGCCGCTACACGCTGGCCTGCACCGGGATCGAGTTCTGCAAGCTCGCCATCGTCGAGACCAAGCAGACCGCCGCACGAGCCGTCGCCGAGCTCGAGCGCCGGCTCGCCGACGTCGGCCCCGAGCTCGACACCCCCATCACGCTGAACGTCAACGGCTGCCCCAACTCGTGCGCGCGCGTGCAGGTGGCCGACATCGGGCTCAAGGGGCAGATCGTCACGACGGACGACGGCGCCCAGACCCCCGGCTTCCAGGTGCACCTCGGGGGCGCACTCGGGCTCGACGCCGGTTTCGGTCGCAAGGTGCGCGGCCACAAGGTGACCGCCGACGAGCTGCCCGAGTACGTCGAGCGCGTCGTGCGGCGCTACCTCGCCGGCCGCGAGCCAGGGGAGCGGTTCGCCCAGTGGGCCGTGCGCGCCGACGAGGAGGAGCTCGGATGAGCGTCGACGCGCAGGCGAAGGACCAGCTGCGGCGCGCCGTCGAGCGGGCGGCCCACGAGCTCGAGGACGCCGAGGCCGCCGACATCGTGGCCTGGGCCGCCGCAGCCGTCCGCGATGTGGGCGGGCGGCTCGTCGTCGCGTCGAGCATGCAGGACGCCGTGCTGCCGCACCTGGTGTCGAGCCTCGTGCCCGGCGTGGAGGTGCTGTTCCTCGACACCGGGCTGCACTTCGCGGCCACGCTCGCGACGCGCGAACGCGTGGCGCAGCAGCTGCCAGTGCGCGTGGTCGACGTCCGGCCGCGGCAGAGCCTGCAGGAGCAGGCGCGCGAGTTCGGACCCGCGCTGCACGAACGCGATCCCGGGCTCTGTTGCTTCCTGCGCAAGGTGGATCCGCTCGCGCGGGCGCTCGAGCCCTACGCCGCGTGGGTCACCGGCGTGCGCCGCGAGGACTCGCCGACGCGTTCCCAGGCCGCCGCCGTCGCGTGGGACGAAGCGCACGATCTGCTCAAGGTCAACCCGCTCGTGCGCTGGACGAACGAGCAGCTGCTGACCTATGAGAGCGAGCACGATCTCGTGCGCAACCCGCTGCGAGACAATGGTTTCCCGAGCATCGGGTGCGAGCCCTGCACCCGGCGCGTCGAGCCGGGTGAGGACCCACGCGCCGGCCGGTGGTCGGGCCGCGACAAGACGGAGTGCGGCATCCACGCCTGAGCCGCTCGGGGGACGTGCGTCCGGATGTCGCCGGATTGAGCGACAACGCCCTGCTCTGCGTGCAACGATGGCGTGCCGCGCGGCTCAGGGAGGAGGTGGCATGGCCGACGTCGAGGACGCACGCCATCCGCCCGATCCCCCTGGCTGGTACGCCGGCGCCGATCAGTGGCTCAAGGTGCTCGTGGAGGTCCAGCAGCACGTCAGGCGCGCCGGCCCGGTGGTTGACGACGTCGCTCAAGCGCTGGCCGACGAGGCGCACCGGCTGATCGGCGGCACGGTGGTCGTCTCCCTGCTCGACGGCGCGCACCTGCGGGTCGCTGCGACGTCCGGGGGCCCGGAGGGGCTGCAGCCGGGCCTGCGGTTCCCCACGACCCAGTCGATCAGCGAGGAGTGCCTGCGGGGCGGTGAGCCCGTGGCACACCACGACCTGTCGCGCCTGCCGTGGGCCGAGACGCCGATCTACCGGCACTTCGGGATGCGCTCGGCCGTGCTGGCGCCGCTGGCTCACGGCCTCGACGCCTTCGGGGTCATCATGCTCGCCGCTGCGGAGCCGCACGCGTTCTCGCACGAGGACCGCGACGTCCTCGCGCTGCTGGCCTTCACCGGCGCCGCCGCCATGGCCGCCTCGACGATGGAGACCGACCTCGCGGGTGAGCGGCTGCGGCTGTTCGCGGCCTCGACCCTCACCGGCACGGGGCTGTGGCGCTGGGACGCGGTGTCGAACGGGCTGCAATGGTCGGAGGAGATGTTCGCCATCACCGGCGTCGACCCGAGCACTGCTCCCACGGTCGACCTGTGGGAGTCCTTGCTGCACCCGGACGACCGGCGCCGCTGTGAGCTGTCGGCGCACCTCGCCGACCACCCGGAGGGGCGCACCGAGACGTTGCGCCTGCGGCACACCGACGGCGGCTGGCGCGAGCTCGTCGCGTGGTCGCGTCCGGTGTTCGACGGTGACCGGATGACCGGCATCTACGGCGCCACGGTCGACGTCACCGCCCAGCGCGGCGCCGAGCGCGAGGTCGCCCGGATGGCGGCCCGCGACGGCCTCACCGGCCTCGCCAACCGGGCGGTGCTCGACGACCTGACCCGCCGCAGCATCGCCACCTTGCCGCCCCCGGACGACGCGCAGGCTGGCCAGGAGGAAGCCGTCGACCTCCTCGAGGGTCTGGGGCCGGTCACCGCCCTGCTGCTGCTCGACCTCGACCGCTTCAAGCTCGTCAACGACACCCTCGGCCACACCGTGGGCGACGCGCTGCTCGTCGCCGTCGCCGACCGTCTGACCGCTGCGCTGGAGCTGTCGGGCGTGAGCGACTGCGCCCCCACGGTGGCGCGGCTCGGTGGTGACGAGTTCGTCGTCCTGCTGCCGTGGGTGGCGGGCGTGGACGCAGCCTGCGACGTCGCCCGCTGGCTGCTCGACGAGGTGCGCCAGCCGCTGGTGATCGAGGACGTCGACATGGTGTGCACCGGCAGCATCGGCGTCGCCGTCGCCTCGCACTCCGGGCGCTCGGCCGGCGAGCTGTTCCGAGAGGCCGACCTCGCGATGTACCGCGCCAAGGGCGCCGGCCGCGACCGCATCGCCGTCTACGACAGCCAGCTGCACGCCGAGGCCGAGAGCCGGCTCGCCACCGAGCGGCGGCTGCGCTCGGCGATCGAGCGCGGCCGGTTGTCGGCGGTGTACCAGCCGATCGTGCGGCTGGTCGACGAGCGCGTCGTCGGCGTCGAGGCGTTGATGCGGCTGGTCGACGACTCGGGTGACCTGATGCTGCCCGAGAACTTCATCGACGTCGCCGAGGACACCGGGCTCGTCGTCGCGCTCGACCACTGGATGCTCGAGGAGGGGGTCGCGACCCTCGCCGAGTGGGCGCGCCAGGGCAACGCGGGCCTCACGATGCAGGTGAACGTGTCGGCCCGCACGCTGGAGCAGCCAGGCTTCGACGAGTACGTCCTGCAGGTGCTCGACTCGTACGGCGTCGGCCCGACCGCGCTGCGCCTGGAGCTCACCGAGACCAGCCTCGTGCCGGGCGGTTCGCCGGCGCAGGACGCGATGCGCCGGCTCGCCACCACAGGCATCAAGACAGGCATCGACGACTTTGGCACCGGCTACTCCGCACTGGCGTACCTGCAGGAGCTGCCGGTCGGCTTCATCAAGGTCGACCGGTCGTTCGTGAGCCGGCTCGACGGCAGCGAGCGACCTAGTGCCGTGGTGCGGGCCGTCGTCGAGCTGGCCCACGCCCACGGTCACCAGGTCACGGCCGAAGGTGTCGAGACCGAGCAGCAGGCGCAGCTGCTGCGCGAGATGGGGTGCGACCACGCGCAGGGCTGGCTGTTCGGTCGTCCCAGCCTCGAGCACGTGCCCGAGCAGACCTGGGTCGAACGACGCAGAGGCGCCCCCGCGCGCTAGCCGGCGGAGCGGTTGGTGCGCGGGGCGCCGCCGCTGCGGTTGCCGCGGTACTCGTGGCCACGGCTCTGGCCGCGCTCGCCGCGGTCCGGCCGGTCGCGACGCTCGGGGCGCTCGCCGCGGTCGGCGCGGAACTGGCCCTCTCGGCGCGGTCCGGAGCCGGTGCGGCGCGGGCCGCCGCCCGGGCGGTGCGGACGGCCCGTGCGAGCCGGACGCTTCGGCGGGAAGAGCTCGTGCTCGGACACCTCGACCCCGCTCGGCACCGCCCCACGCGTGACGGCGAGCAGCGCGTCGCCCTCGGGGAAGACCGACTCGGGGCGCGCGTCCACGCCCGCAGCGGAGGTGAGCCGCTCGACCGTGCGCCGCTGGTGCGGCAGCGCGAGCGTGATCACGGTGCCCTTGCCGCCGGCACGCGCCGTCCGGCCGGCCCGGTGCAGGTAGTCCTTGTGGTCGGCCGGCGGGTCGAGCTGGACGACGAGGCTGACGTCGTCCACGTGGATGCCGCGAGCAGCGACGTCGGTGGCGACGAGTACCGGCACGTGGCCGTCCTTGAAGGCGCCGAGGGTGCGGTTGCGCTGGCCCTGACCCAGACCGCCGTGCAGCGCGGCCGCGCGCACACCCTGCTGGCGCAGCTGGCCGGCGACGCGGTCGGCGCCGAGCTTGGTGCGCACGAAGACGACGGTGCGGCCCTCACGCGCGGCCAGAGCCGCCGTCAGGGGTGCCTTGTGGTTCGGCTTCACCAGCCAGACGTGGTGCTCCATCGTCGTGACGGACGCCGTCGCGTCGTTGGTGGAGTGCGTGACCGGGTCGTGGAGGTAGCGGCGCACGAGCGAGTCGACGTCGCCGTCGAGCGTGGCGGAGAAGAGCAGTCGCTGGCCGTTCTTCGGCATGAGGTCGAGCAGCGCGCTGACCGCGGGCAGGAAGCCCATGTCGCACATGTGGTCGGCCTCGTCGAGCACTGTCACCTCGACGTCGGACAGGTCGCACGCGCCGCGCTCGACCAGGTCGGCGAGGCGGCCCGGCGTCGCGACGAGCAGCTCGACGCCGCGGTCGAGGGCCTGGATCTGCTTGAAGTACGGCAGGCCACCGGCCACGAGCTTGATGCGCACGCCGACGACGTGGGCCAGGGGCTCGAGACCGTCGTGCACCTGCATGGCGAGCTCGCGGGTGGGCACGAGGACGATCGCGCGCGGCTTGCGGCTCGCGGCGCGGCCGCCGGCGAGGCGGGTCAGCACGGGCAGGCCGAAGGCGAGGGTCTTGCCCGAGCCGGTCTGGCCGCGGCCGAGCACGTCGCGGCCGGCCAGCGCGTCAGGAACGGTCGCTGACTGGATCGGGAAGGGCGTGGTGATGCCATCGCGAGCCAGTCGCTCGACGATGCGCTCGGGCAGGCCGAGCGAGGCGAAATCGCGCACGGTGCCGGCGTCGATGGTGAGGTCGTCGGTCAGAACGGGGAGAGAAGTCACTGCGGAGGGAACTCGTTTCGTGGCACGGCGCACGACGGTCCCACCAGCGACGGTGAGGGCGTCGACACGCCAGGGGGGCGCTCCAGGGGCACCCTCGGCACCGGGTCTTCAGCGGGTGCTGGCCGGTGGGGTGTCGGAACGCCTGATGACTGCCTGGGGGCCGTCGTCCGCCCTGGCATCGAGCCAGTTCGTGCAGACGGCGCGCGCCGACGTCCCCCATCCTACCGGCTTCTGGAGGGCCTGTTGACCACGCGCTGTCGCGGCCTGCTTGCCGCGGCTCCGGTGGCCGGTCGGGCGCACCGGGCGTAGAACTTGGTCGGAACCCAGTGATCACCGACGATCCCGGCGAAAGGGACCCCATGGCTGCCACACAGGACGCCGACGCGAGGACCGACCGCAGCGACGACCACGGCAAGGTGGTGATGCTGGCGGTGGCGGCGGCCGTCGGTGGCTTCCTGTTCGGGTTCGACAGCTCGGTGATCAACGGCGCGGTCGATGCGGTCGAGGGACAGTTCGCGTTGTCGAAGTTCATCACCGGATTCGTAGTGGCCATCGCGCTGCTCGGCTGCGCCGCCGGTGCCTGGTACGCCGGCCGCTGGGCCGACCGGTGGGGTCGCACGCGCGTCATGCTCATCGGCGCGGTGCTGTTCTTCGCCAGCTCGGTCGGTGCCGGCCTGGCCTTCTCCGTGTGGGACCTCGCGTTCTGGCGCCTCGTGGGTGGGCTGGCATCGGGATCGCCTCGGTGATCGCACCGGCGTACATCGCAGAGATCGCGCCGGCGTCCATGCGCGGTCGGCTCGGGTCGTTGCAGCAAATGGCGATCACGATCGGGATCTTCGTCGCGCTGCTGTCGGACGCCTTCTGGGCCAACACCGCCGGCGGGGCCGACCAGGACATCGCGGGGCTGCCCGCCTGGCGCTGGATGTTCCTCGTCGAGGTCGTGCCGTCGCTGATCTACGGCATCCTCGCGATCCAGATCCCGGAGTCACCGCGCTACCTGGTGGCGTCCGGTGAGCTGAAGCGTGCGGCCGACGTGCTGCGGCGGTTCGTGGGCATGAAGTCGCCCGAGCGCAAGATCGACGACATCCAGAAGTCGCTGCAGCGCGAGGACAAGCCGTCGCTGAAGGACCTGCGAGGCAACACCTTCGGACTGCTGCCGATCGTCTGGGTGGGCATCGCCTTGTCGGCGTTCCAGCAGCTCGTCGGCATCAACGTGATCTTCTACTACTCGACCACGCTGTGGCAGGCGGTGGGCTTCAGCGAGTCCCGGTCGTTCGTCATCTCCGTCATCACGTCGGTGACGAACATGGCGGTGACGGTGATCGCCATCCTGCTGGTCGACAAGATCGGCCGCCGGATCCTGTTGCTGTGCGGTTCGGCCGGGATGGCCGTGGCGCTGGGCGCCATGACGGTCGCCTTCACGCAGGCGAGCATCGTCACTGGTGCCGACGGGACGAAGACGCCCAACCTCGACGGCTTCTGGGGTCCGGTGGCGCTCGTGGGCGCGAACCTGTTCGTCGTCTCGTTCGGCGCCACGTGGGGGCCCGTGGTGTGGGTGCTGCTGGGCGAGATGTTCCCCAACCGCATCCGAGGGGCTGCCTTGTCTGTCTCCGCTGCGGCGCAGTGGATCACGAACTTCCTGATCACCACGACGTTTCCGCCGCTGGCCGCCGTGTCGCTCGTGCTGGCCTACGGCCTGTACACCGCGTTCGCGGCCATCTCGTTCTTCTTCGTGCTGTGGAAGGTCGACGAGACCAAGGGACGTGAGCTCGAGGACATGACGGGCGACGTCCGCAGCCGTCGCGGGGGCGAGCGCCGGGCCACGTCGGCGGCGAGCCAGTCCGCCTGAGCTCCTGCGTGCACTTCGGATCAGAAGTGCACGCAGGGGCTGGGGTCAGCGGGTGGGGCGGGTGCCCGCGCCGGTCGGGCGGCGCGCCTGGTCGGTCGGCTCGGTCGGGCCGTCGTTCGCGCCTGGGTGCGTGGTGGGAGAGCCGGTCGGGTGCGTGGCCGGGGCCTTGGTGGGCCGGTGGGTCGAACCCGGGTTCGACGTCGGCGAGCCGGTGGGGTGGTCGGCGCTGCGGCCCGGCAGGGCGACGGTGCCGCAGTAGGTCGCGATGTTCGCCGCGCCCCCGGCGGCCTGGGCGAGGTTGCGCCAGGCGGGAGCGGAGGCGTCGGGCGTGTGGCCGGCGCGCACCTGAGCGGTGTACGCGGTGCACAGGCCGAAGGCTGCGGGGCCGGTGGCGTCCGGACCCACCGGCGTGGCGGACGGCGAGCTGGTGGGCTCGTCGGTGGCCGTCGCGGCCTCGCTGGGCGCCTCGGTAGCGGTCTCGGTGGCGTCGTCGTCCTGCGCGGAGTCGGTCGAGTCGGTCGAGTCGGCGGAGTCGGTGTCGTCGGCCGCCGGGGCGCCGATGACCTGGTGCGCCAGCGCCTGCGCGCCGTCCGGCAGCGAGCCGGTGAACGCGGCGGCGCTGACGCCGCCGAGGGTCACGGCGCCGGCTGCGGCGGCCAGAGCCAGCTTGGATCCGATGAGGGTCGAGAGCACGGAAGTCCTCCGGTGTCGGGTACGCGTGGGCGAGAGTGCGCCGTCCCGGGCAGCGACGAACGCCGCGAGCGCGGCGTCCTCCCCGACGAGCTCGCTGTCGTGGGCCGGGAGCCGAGCCGCGGACACGAGGTCCGCGAGCGCCGACGTCCCGGGAGCCGCGGCGTCGACCGCTGGCCGCTCGTCGGCCAGCAGACCCTCCAGGGTCCACGGGTCGATCGGCAGCTCGTGGTCGTCGCGCGGCAGCTCAGGCATCTCGGTCCGTGAACGTCGTAGGGATCGTGGGCGTTACAGCCCCGGCGGCGTCGGGGGTGGAGCGCTCCAGGATCGCCGCGAGCTTGCGCAGGCCGCGGTGCACGGCGACGCGGACGGCGCCGGGCTTGCGGCCGACGATCTCGGCGACCTGCGCGACGTCGAGCCCGACGACGACGCGCAACGCCACCATCTCGGCGACGTCCGGCGGCAGCTGGGCGATGAGCCGCAGCGCCCGCTCGGTGGCGGCGCGCTCCTGCGCCACGTCGGCGGTGTCGGCGGCCGCGGGTGCGGACTGCTCCAGCTCGATGTCGGAGTCGGTGAGGCGTTCGGGCCGCCGGGTGGCACGGCGGTGGTGGTCGACCAGGCGGCGGCGAGCGATGGTGGTCATCCAGGCGCGGAAC
Organism: Angustibacter sp. Root456; assembly: GCF_001426435.1. Taxonomy (NCBI): domain Bacteria; kingdom Bacillati; phylum Actinomycetota; class Actinomycetes; order Kineosporiales; family Kineosporiaceae; genus Angustibacter; species Angustibacter sp. Root456. The sequence continues at coordinate 754,563 of NZ_LMER01000020.1, forward strand.
CCGGATTCGTCGCCCTCGAAGTCGCTCAGCCGGTCGACGGCCGTGACCCACGCCTCGGCGGCGACGTCGTCGGCCAGCGCCGGGTCGCGGACGCGCAGGAAGCGCAGCAGGGCAGGCTGCGTGCGCCGCCAGATGCGAGCGAACGCCGCCTCGTCACCGGCGCGCGCCGCCGCCAGGTCGGCGGCGAAGTCCTCGCCCAGCACGCGGGGAGTGTGACACCGCGAGAGCCCCTGGCGTCAAACCGCGTGCTCGGACGCCGTTCAGCTCTGGAGCGCGCTGCCACCGAACGGATCGTGGTGGCTGATGTGCGCGTCGGGGCCGGGGAAGAACGTGCTCACGTGACCCGTGTCGCTCCACCGGACGACGTACGGCGGCTCGCCGTTCGCGCCGTGCACCTCGAGGATCTCGCCGTCGCGAGTCGGCTCGCTGAGGTGCAGGCCGGGGACGACGATCCGGTCGCCGACTGCTGCGTGCATGGCCCTCTCCCTTCGCTGTCGTGCACCACCACTGTCGGTGCCCGGCGCTGCCCCGGACAGGGACAAACGGCCCTGGCGACACCGCCGCCGCAGGAGTGGCATCGAGTGAGGACCCACCACCGAGGAGGCGACGGCATGAGCACCGTCCACACCTGGCACGTCACGCTCAACGTCTTCGACCACGAGGACGGCACGGCGGCGCACGCGGTCCTCACGACCGGCGACGGCACGGTCGAGGGCCACGGTCACGCGCGGCGCAACCCGCACGACCTGGAGGTTCCGGAGATCGGCGACGAGGTGGCCGCGGCCCGGGCGCTGCACGACCTCGGCGTCGAGCTGCTGAAGCTGGCGTCGCGGGACATCGCGGCGGTGCAGAAGCAGGACGTCCGCCTTCAGCGGTGAGCGGCGGCGATGCGCGCCTGGGTGGTCGAGCGGCCGGGGCCGATCGACGGCGGCCCGCTGGCCGACGTCGACCTGCCGGACCCTGAGCCGGCGCCCGGTGAGGTGCGGCTGCAGGTGACCGCCTGCGGCGTCTGTCGCACGGATCTGCACCTCGCCGAGGGCGATCTCGCGCCTCGCCGCCCGCGGACGGTGCCGGGTCACGAGATCGTGGGCATCGTTGACGCGCGAGGCCTCGGGGCGCAACGGTTCGAGCTCGGTGAGCGGGTTGGTGTGGCCTGGCTTCGGAGCACGTGCGGACGCTGCCGATGGTGCCGCTCGGGCGCCGAGAACCTGTGCCCGCAGGCTCGGTTCACCGGGTGGGACGCCGACGGGGGGTACGCCGAGCGGGCTGTCGTGCCGGAGGCGTACGCGTACCGGCTCCCGAAGGCGCTCGACGACGCGCACGCTGCGCCGCTGTTGTGCTCGGGGATCGTCGGGTACCGGGCACTGCGCCGCGCCTCGCTGCCACCGGGCGGTCGGCTCGGGCTCTACGGGTTCGGCGGCTCGGCGCACGTCGTGCTGCAGGTGGCGGTGGCGCAGGGAGCGACGGTGCACGTGCTGACGCGCTCGCAGGCGGCTCAGCGGTTGGCGCTGTCGCTGGGCGCGGCCTCTGTGGCAGGTGCCTTCGACCAGCCACCTGAGCCGCTCGACGCGGCGATCTGCTTCGCGCCGGTGGGGACGCTGGTGCCCGTCGCGCTGCGCGCTCTCGACCGCGGTGGCGTCCTGGTGGTCGCCGGGATCCACCTCACGGACGTGCCGCCGCTCGTCTACGAGCGCGAGCTGTTCTACGAGAAGCAGGTGCGGTCGGTGACGGCCAACACCCGCGCGGACGGCGACGAGCTGCTCCGGTTGGCCGCCAACTTGAGTCTGCTCCCGCACGTGGTGGAGCGGTCGCTCTCTCAGGCGCAGGCCACCCTCGCCGACCTCGCCGCTGACGCCTACGCCGGTGCGGCGGTGCTGGTGCCCGGGCTTGATCGGGCCGGTCCCCCCGGGTGATCATGGCTTGGTGGACGCCGCTGGCTTCGGCATAATCCACCCAAGCGGCGGGTTCAGCGTCAGGCAGCGGCGCCCCGCCCGGGGACGAGGTCATCGACGAACGGACGCCTGTGCGCGCAACGCTGCTAGCGAACGGTGAGATCGGCCACGACCTGCTGGCCGTGGACTGGGACAGCACCCCCCTCGGCCAGCCCGAGACCTGGCCGCGGAGCCTGCAGAACGCCGTCCGCATCCTGCTGACCTCGCGGTTCTCGATGTGGATGGCGTGGGGGCCGGACCTCACGTTCTTCTGCAACGACGCCTACCGGCGCGACACGCTCGGCGCGAAGTACCCGTGGGCGCTGGGTCGGCCGGCGTCCGAGGTGTGGTCGGAGATCTGGGACGACATCGGCCCGCGGATCGACCGCGTCATGACCGAGCGCGTCGCCACCTGGGACGAGTCGCTGCTGCTGTTCCTCGAGCGCAGCGGGTACGTCGAGGAGACCTACCACACCTTCTCCTACAGCCCCCTGGCCGACGACGAGGGCAACGTCGAGGGCATGCTCTGCGTCGTCAAGGAGGACACCGAGCAGGTCATCGCGGCCCGTCGCATGATCACCTTGCGTGACCTGGGCTCGCGAGCGCAGAGCGACCTCACCGAGGCAGACACCATCGCCTCGGCGTGCCGGCACCTGGGCGAGAACGGGCTGTCGGTGCCCTTCGGCCTGGTCTACCTCTTCGACGACGACCGCAGAACCGCACGCCTCGTCGGTACGAGTCTGGTGCCTGCGGGTCACCCGATGGCGGCCCCTCGCCTGAGCGTCGCTGACCCCGCCGCGGTCTGGCCGGTGGCCGAGCTGGTGGCCGGCCGCAGCTCCACCGTCGACGACCTGCCGTCCCGCTTCGCCGACGTCCCCACCGGTGGCTGGAAAGAGCCTGCGCTGCAGGCGTTCTGCGTGCCGCTCGCGCAGAACGCCCAGTCGTCGCCGTACGGCTTCCTGGTGCTGGGGCTCAACCGCTATCGGCCTTTCGACGAGTCGTACCGCGTCTTCGCCCAGCTCGTCGCCGGGCAGATCGCGGCGGCCATCACCGACGCCCGCACGTTCGAGTTCGAGCGGCGCCGAGCCGAGGCGCTGGCGCAGCTCGACCAGGCGAAGACGGACTTCTTCACCAACGTGAGCCACGAGTTCCGCACGCCGCTGACCCTGCTCCTGGGGCCGGCTGAGGACGCGCTGGCCGACCAGAGCGACCCGCTGTCGCCCGGTCAGCGCGAGCGCGTGGAGGTGATCCATCGCAACGGCCAGCGTCTGCTGCGCCTGGTCAACAGCCTGCTCGACTTCTCGCGCCTGGAGGCGGGGCGCTCCCAGCCAGAGTTCACCGAGGTGGTGCTCGACCGGTACACCAGCGAGCTGGTGAGCATGTTCGACAGCGCCATGCAGTCGGCGGGCCTGACGCTCGCTACGGACGTCGAGCCGCTCGAGGCGCCGGTGTGGGTCGACCCCGACCACTGGGCCAAGATCGTCCTGAACCTGCTGTCGAACGCCCTGAAGTTCACCTTCGAAGGCGGTGTCAGCGTGACACTGCGCCAGCAGGCCGACCACGTGGTGCTGTCGGTGAGCGACACCGGGATCGGGATCCCCGACGCCGAGCTCGAGCACCTCTTCGAGCGGTTCCATCGCGTGCACGGCGCTCAGTCGCGAAGCTACGAGGGCTCGGGCATCGGCCTGGCGTTGGTGAGCGAGCTCGCCGCAGTGCACGGCGGTGAGGTGCAGGCCGAGAGCAAGGTCGGTGAGGGCACGACGTTCACCGTGCGCATCCCGCTGCAGGGCAGGGCTTCTGATGGTCCGACCGCTGACAGTCCCGGCCACTCGCTGAACGCGCAGGAGCAGTCGCGCGGCTTCGTGCTCGAGGCGCAGCGGTGGGTCGACGGAGAGAGCCAGCACCGCGGGTCGCGGGCCTTGGCCGACACCGTGGGTGCCGACGCTGAGCGTCCGCGGGTGCTCGTAGTGGACGACAACGCCGACATGCGTCACTACATGGCCGGCCTGCTCGCCGCCGAGTACGAGGTGCAGACCGCGTCGGATGGCGTCGAGGCGCTGCGCGCGGCGTTCCGGCGTCCTCCCGACCTCGTGGTGACCGACGTCATGATGCCGCACCTCGACGGCTTCGGGCTCTTGCACGCGCTCAACGACGACCCTCGCACCGTGGGTGTGCCGGTGCTGATGGTGTCGGCGCGCGGTGGCGAGGACGGCACGATCGAGGGCCTCGAGGCGGGCGCCGACGACTACCTCGTCAAGCCGTTCGCGGCGCGCGAGCTCCTGGCCCGGGTGCGGGTCAACCTCGAGCTCGACCGCGTGCGCCGCACCCGGCGGGTCCTGGAGCACAGCCAGACGCTGCTCGACCAGGCTCAGCGCCTGGCCAAGGTGGGCAGCTGGGAGGCCGACCTCGACGCCGACGTCCTGCTGGCCTCGCCGGAGCTGCAACGCATCATGGGGCGCACGCAGGACCAGATCGACGAGCTCGGCCTCGACCGACTGATGCGGCAGGTGGTGCACCCGGACGACCTGCCCTTGGTGCTGAACGCCCTGCAGGGCAAGGACTCTGAGGGCAACTCCGTCGACGACCAGCTGATCACGTACGAGACGCGCCTCGCCGACGGCTCGGGTGGCTACCGCCTCGCGCACGTGCGGGCCGAGGTCGTGATCGACGACGGCAGCGGCCGACGTCTGCTGCGCGGCTCGTTGCAGGACGTCACCGAGCAGCGCGACGCCGAGCTCGCTCTGGCCGCGTCGACGGCGCGCGAGGAGGCGTCAGCCCGCGAACACGCGATCGCCGACGAGCTGCAACGCAGCCTGCTCCCCGAGCGCGACTTCGAGCTCGAGCACCTCGACGTCGCCACGTACTACCGGGCGGGTGTCGAGGGCACGCAGGTGGGCGGCGACTGGTACGACATCATCGACATGGGCGCCGGCCGCACCGCGCTCGTCGTCGGGGACGTCATGGGGCGCGGTGTTCGCGCGGCCGCCGTGATGGGCCAGCTGCGCTCGGGCGTCAGGGCTTTCGCGAAGATGGGTGTGCGTCCGGCGGAGGTGCTCGAGCACCTCGACAGCATGGTGCAGGACCTCGGGGCCGACCACATCGTCACGTGCGTGTACGCGGTCTTCGACTCCACCGACCAGACCCTCACGCTCGCCAACGCAGGCCACCTACCGCCGCTGCTGGTGGTGCCCGGTGAGCCGGCGCTCCGACTCGGTGGGTCGGCCGCCCCGCCGCTGGGCACGGGCGTCTTCGGTATCGAGCCGCAGACGGTGCGGCTGCAGCCCGACGCGATCGTCACCTTCTACACCGACGGTCTGGTCGAGCGTCGGGGCCGCGACCTCGACGACGGCATCGACGCGGTGGCTCGTGAGCTCGAGCGACTGCGGGAGATCCCCCTCGGCGAGCTGCCTGAGCGGCTGGTCGCGGCGGGCATGCCTGAGGGGCCGGACGACGACGTGGCGCTGCTGATCGCCCGCGTGAACGCGCAGCCGTTCGCCGCGGGTATCACGCACCGCTTCCGCACCGGCGAGCTGGCGGCGGCTAGCGCCCGGCGGCTGGTCGAGCATCACCTCAGCGAATGGGGCGTCGACGACGACGCCGTGCACGACGTCGTCCTCATGGCCAGCGAGCTGGTGACCAACGCGATGGTGCACGGGCGCTCGCCGATCGACCTGCTGCTGCGCAGCAACGGCACGCAGATCATCCTCGAGGTGCAGGACCGCGGGGCCTACCGCCCACGCCGCATGTCGCCGTCGGAGGACGACGAGCGCGGCCGGGGCCTGCACATCGTCGCCCAGCTCGCCGACCAGTGGGGGAGCCGGTCGACCACCAACGGCAAGTCGGTGTGGGCCACTCGCTCACTCGGCTGACCGGCGTCCGGCTTCCGCTCAGGTCTGGGGGTCCGCGGCCGATGGGGTCGGCGAGTCCTCGAGGAAGTGAGCCCGATGTTCGGTGTGCGCACAGGTGTGCGGTCAGGTGACGACGGTGTGCTGCGCTCGGCGGAGGCGCTCGTTGCGGTGCTGGAGCACCTGCCGTCGGTGGTGCTGCTGACCGATCGCGACGGGCAGATCCTCTACCGCAACGCGGCGGCCACGGCGATGGCGCAGCGCACGGCTGCGGCGCATGGCGAGCGGGCGCTCGACCAGCTGCGCGCGGTGCTGCGCCGACTGCTCAGCGAGTCGATGTCGTACCCCGCCAGCGAGCTGGTGCACGTCGGCAGCGGCGAGGCGGCCGTGTACGTCGAGGTCACTGTCGCGCAGACGCCCGACGGGTACGCCGTCGGCTGGCAGGACGTCACCGCGAAGGTTCGCTCGCTGGGCGAGAACCGTTCGCTGGCCGACGACCTGGCCGGCGCGGCGTCGTCGCTCACTGGCCTCGGCGAGTCGTTGACGCTGGCGGCCAGCGAGACGTCGGCACAGGCTGACGCGTTGTCGGCCGGGTCGTCGCAGATGGCGCAGAGCGTGGCCGAGATCTCCGGGCGCGTGCACACCGCGGCCGCGCGCACGACGACGGCTGTCGAGTCCGCGCGCGCGGCGAGCGACAACATGACGGCGCTCGCGCAGTCGAGCGACGAGATCGGCACGATCACCGCGATGATCCGCGGGGTGGCCGAGCAGACCCGGCTGCTCGCCCTCAACGCGACCATCGAGGCAGCGCGAGCCGGCGAGTTCGGCAAGGGCTTCGCAGTGGTGGCGGGCGAGGTCAAGGAGCTCGCGGCGCGCACCGCCGATGCGACCGGCAAGATCACCGAGATGATCGAGCGGACGCAGGGGCAGGCCAGCGAGGCGTCCGCAGCGATCACCGGGGTCGTCGAGCTCATCGCGGACGTCGCCGACCAGCAGGCGCTCATCGCCAGCGCGGTGGAGGAGCAGAACGCCACCACCCGCGAGATGTCGACGTGGATCGGCAACGTCGCGCAGTCGGTGCAGGACTCGGCTGCCGCGGCGCAGACCGTGCAGGACGCCGCCGCGGCGATCAGCGAGCAGGCCGAGCGGCTGCGGCGGCGGGTGCTCGAGGCTGGCGACGCGAGCGTCGTCACGCGCGAGTACCTCTGAGCGAAGCTGCTCCGTCAGGCTTCGCGGGGCGTGCCGCTCGTCGGGGCGGTGAAGCGGGGTGCGGCCGGTGCTGCCGCAGCGGCGGCGATGATCATCAGCAGCGCTTCGTCCTTGGCGTCGTCGGTGTGCAGGCGCCCGACGAGTCGTTCCGCAGCCAGCAGTCTCGAGGCGACGACCGGTTGGTCGAAGAAGGTCATGCTCTGCTGCAACGCCTGGCGGTAGGTCTCCTGGAACGTCCGTCCGATGTAAGCCGACATGGCGGCAGCGATGGCGGCGAGCGCGCCCGCCACGAGGGTCTGGGTGGTGTTCGCTGAAGGCCAAGCCGGCGCGACACCGAGAGCGACGACGACGAGGAAGCCCAGCACCGACGTCACCTGTGCCAGTCGGTAGGCGCTGCGGATCTGGAGGCTGGCCTCTTGGTGGAACGAGTTCAGTCGCGTGTGCGTGTACTGCCAGTAGGCCAGGAACTCAGCCGGGTCGGGATCATGGCTCGCACTGGCCGCCGCGGACAACGCCTTCGCTGCCTGCTGCGTCTGCAGATCGCGCTGTCTGGCCCGCTCGGTCGCGTGTGCGTCGTCTTCTGTGATGCCTGCCCAGGCGCCGCCGGCCATGGCCCACCCCACGATGAGGTAACCCAGGGCGGTCGAGGAGTCCGCGTGGTAGACGATCGTCGATACGGCCGCGACGAGCAGCCCGACGACCAGACCGACGACGACCGGTCGCGCGTACCAGCGTCGCCGGACCGTGTCCCGCTGGGGCGGCAACTCGTTCTCCGGCGACGGATCCGGCGCCTGCGCTGACCGACGACCCACGTCGTCCACGCTCGGAGACTACGCTCGCCGCTGCGACGCCGGAAGGTCAATGCCGCACAGGCTGAATCTGCGTCGCGCCGGCGCCCGCTGGTCGCCAGACTGGGGCGCATGACGTCCTGGATCTCTCACGTCGCCGTCGACTGCGCCAACGCCTACGAGCTGTCCGAGTGGTGGAAGCCGGTGCTCGGCTACGTCGACCTCGCTGACGACCCGAACGAGCCTGGCCACACGGAGTGCGTCATCGTGCACCCGGACGACGAGCGTGTCGGCCTCATCTTCATCGAGGTGCCGGAGGGCAAGTCGGTCAAGAACCGGCTGCACCTCGACCTGCGTCCGCGTGACGGTGAGACGCGCGACCAGGAGGTCGAGCGGCTGATCGGCCTGGGCGCCAAGCAGTTCGACGACCAGCGCAAGCCTGACGGTGGCGGCTGGGTGGTGCTGCAGGACCCTGAGGGCAACGAGTTCTGCGTCCTGCGCAGTCGCGCTGAGGTGGACGCGAAGTCCCAGTGACGGTGCGGTGAACGCCGCGCCGGCTGCAGTTCGATGACCGTTCGCGTCGCCGTCGAAGCACCGTCACGTCCCGCTGCTCGGATGGTCTCGCGCTCGCTGCCCGCTAGGGAGGCGCGGGCGCCGACGAGATGAGGGACGACAGATGATGCATGGCTCGAAGAAGCTGCGCGTGCTCACCGTGGCGGTCGGTGCCACCTCGCTGCTGGGCTCCGCTGCGGCGTCCGCGCAGGCCGACGGTGCGCATGGCCACCGCGGTCACGGCACCCACGCGAAGAACGTGATCCTGTTCATCGGCGACGGCATGGGCGACAGCGAGATCACGATCGCCCGCAACTACCTCAAGGGCGCCAACGGTCGGCTGGCGATGGACTCGCTGCCGATGACGGGCGCGTACACGACGTACTCGGTCGACAAGGACGGCACGATCAACTACGTGACCGACTCCGCCGCGAGCGGCACCGGTTGGGCCACTGGCACCAAGACGTACAACGGCGCCATCTCGGTCGACCGGAATGACCGTGACCTGCCCACGATCCTCGAGCTGGCCCAGCGCCGCGGCTTCGTCACCGGCGACGTGACGACCGCCGAGCTCACCGACGCGACACCGGCCGTGCTGGCCTCGCACGTCGCCGAACGCGGCTGCCAGGGGCCGGCCAACATGGCGTCCTGCCCGCAGGACGCCAAGGAGAACGGCGGCCCGGGCTCGATCGCCGAGCAGCTGCTCGACCACGGAGTCGACGTCCTGCTCGGTGGCGGGCAGGGCCGCTTCGCCCAGACCGTGACGGGCGGCAAGTACGCCGGCCGGACGGTGTCGCAGCAGGCGTCAGCCCAGGGCTACACGCTCGTCGACGACGCGCAGGGTCTGGCGGCCGCGACGGCGAAGCAGAAGGTGCTCGGGCTGTTCAGCGCCGGGACGATGCCGACCCGGTGGACCGGCCCGACGGCTCAGCCGTACACCGCGGACGACGCGGCGAACACCACCGCGGACGGCACCGAGTGCCAGCCGGGCAACGCGCCGTCCGGGCAGCCGTCGCTGACCCAGATGACGAGCAAGGCGCTGTCGCTGCTCGACACCAAGGCCAAGGCCGCCAAGGGCAAGCGCGGGTTCTTCCTGCAGGTCGAGGGTGCGTCGATCGACAAGCAGGACCACGCCTCCAACCCCTGCGCGCAGATCGGCGAGACGGCCGACTTCGACTCGGCCATCGCCGAGGGCCTGAGGTACGCGAAGCAGCACCCTGACACCCTCGTCGTCGTCACGGCCGACCACGCGCACACCAGCCAGATTGTGGAGTACCCGCAGGACGCCGGCCACCACTCGCCCGGCACGTTCCAGACGCTGCGGACGGCGGACGGCGCGCCGATGGTGATCAGCTACGCGACCGTCACCGCAGGCAAGTCGCAGGACCACACCGGCAGCGAGGTGCGGATCGCCGCCAAGGGCCCGCAGTCGCAGCGGGTGCTGGGGGTCACGAACCAGACGGACCTGTTCCGCACCATGGCGATCGCGCTCGGGCTGAAGTAGTCCGGCCGCTCGTTGCTGGAGGGCCTCCCCGGTGTGAGCGGGGAGGCCCTCCGGCGTCCGGGGGCGGGGGCAGGTCAGCTGGCGGCGAGCCACTCGGCGTAGAAGAGGCCGAGCCCGCCCATCGCGCAGATGCCGCCGACGATCCAGAACCGGATGACGATCGTGATCTCGGGCCAGCCGGCCTGCTCGAAGTGGTGGTGCACCGGCGCGATGCGGAAGATGCGCTTGCCGGTGAGCTTGAAGCTGGCGATCTGGAGCACGACCGACAGGGTGATCAGGACGAACAGGCCGCCGATCACGACCAGCAGCAGCTCGGTGCGGGTCAGGATCGCCATACCGGCCAGGGCCGCACCGAGGGAGAGTGACCCGGTGTCGCCCATGATGATGCTGGCGGGCGAGGCGTTCCACCACAGGAAGCCGAAGCAGGCTCCGGCGATGGAGCACGCCACCACGGCCAGGTCGAGGGCGTCACGCACTTCGTAGCAAGCGGGCCCGGGCGTGGCGGCACAGCTTTGGTTGTACTGCCACAGGCTGATCCCGGTGTACGCACCGAACACCATCACCGACGTCCCGGCGGCCAGGCCGTCCAGCCCGTCGGTGATGTTGACGCCGTTCGAGGCACCCGCGATCAGGATGCTCGCCCACGAGATGAAGAGGGCGACGCCGACGAACGACCCGAGCGCACCGAGGTCGAGCGGGGTGTCCCTGACGACTGAGATCGCCGTCGAGGCCGGTGCGTGGCCGCTGGCGTCGGTGGCGAGCAGCGCCGGCACGGCGAAGGCCACGGTGACGACGGTCTGGCCGACGAGCTTCTGTTTCGACGTCAGGCCGAGACTGCGTGCCTTGGAGATCTTGATGTAGTCGTCGAGGAACCCCACGAAGCCCATGCCCACCAGCAGCAGCAGGACGAGCATCGCGCTGAGGCTGATGAAGCCTGGGGAGACGCCGGCCACGTCGCTGGCGCTCACCCCGACGAGCGCGAGGTGGGACCCGAAGTACCCGACGACGGCAGCGCCGATGATGACCGCTCCACCCATCGTGGGCTTGCCGCGCTTGTAGTGGTGCTGGACGAGGTCGTCGCGGATGAACTGCCCGTAGCCGTGCCGGGCGAGGTACCGCACGAGCAGCGGCGTGGCGAACAGCGACAGCACGAGGGAGATCCCGCCGGCCAGCAGGATGTTGACCACTCGCCTCCCCCTCGTGCCGTCCGGTGCGGCGTCCGCGGTCGACCGGTCCCCACACCGGCTCGGCCCAGGTGCCTAGGCGGCACGACGGACCGATATGTCGGCGTCCAACCTAAGGGACGCCTCTCTGTTGCCGCCTTTCGACAGGCCGCCACATGACGACGAACCTGCAGTCGGCGGCTCGCGCCAGCTCCGAGGGGGCGGGCGGCCTGTGGCCGGGCGATCCGTTGACGGTGGGCCCCGTGGGGCTCGAACCCACAACCTACGGATTAAAAGTCCGCAGCTCTGCCAATTGAGCTAGAGGCCCGGGACTGGAGGGTATTAGTTCGAATAACCCACCGGACAACCAGAGTGTAGTTCGTGCACCGTGGGCTCGTGGTGGGTCACTGCCGGCTGAGGTCCGTGGAGAGCAACGGGTGCCAACTCGGCTGCATGTCCCGAGCCCAGGCGCACCGGCCGAGGCAATCACCCACCCCGCGGGCTGGGCACTGAGTATGGGCTGGGATTCGCGGGCGGTAGCGTCACAACCCCGCCCGACCACCGTCACGGCGCCAGTTCCGAGCCGCCACTGAACCCGGGGCAGAACAGACCAACGAGTTGTTAGTTCGGCTCGATGGGTGTGACGGAGGTCGCCTGCCATCTCAGGCCCTCGATCTCCATGGGGATCGCGCTGAACGTGACCTTGCGGCCGACGGTGAGCGCTCGGTAGCCGTCGATGTGCACGACCGCGAAGGAAGCGAAACATCCACCTGGTGTGGCATCGGAGGCCAGTACGCCCCACCCGGCGTCTTCGCTCCAGCTGGCGACCGTGCCGGTTAGATCCTCAGTCATGATCAGCTCAGCAGGACGTGGGGGAGCACGGGCTCGAAGCAAGGGTGAAGCTCCCGCTGATCGTCAGCCGAGCGTTCCCATGCGCTCCGTTGATGACGACTTGAAAGTCGTACAAGTCGATGTAGGTGAGTGAACCGCTCCGCCTTGCCGACGTAGAGAGGTTGGCTGTCGAAGGCTGGGCTCAGCTTGAGCTCGGCCCACGCGCGTCCGTCGCCGTAGAACGCATACAGCCCAGCTTGTTTCGGAACGAGCCGGATCGCGTCGGCGTGCGCATGCCTGATACCCGCCAGCGAATGGAGCGCTGCGGCGATTACCTCGTCACTCGTCATGCCTCATCCTCACCGAATGCCGGATGCGGAGAACCCATTGCCCGTGTCCTTCGCCGCAACTGCGCGTCGAGAGGGTGGCCGCAACTTGTGGCCGATCAGCAAGGCGCCCCAGACCTGAGGCCGCGCACATCGTGCCAACGACTACGGTCGAGGGCACCCACTGATACCTTCCCGTCGTGGCGACGTGGATATACACGCCAAGTCCTGACAACTCAGGCCGCACCTTGCTGGGGACCGAGTGCGCCCAGCCCCTCGTGTGCGTCGGCATCAACCCCTCGACGGCCGCTCCTGGCGACTTGGACCCAACGGTGGCAACAGTCGCACGAGTCGCCGAAGACAGTGGTTTCGACGGTTTCATGATGCTCAATGTCTACCCTCAGCGGGCTACCAACCCGAGCGATTTGCACGCCGCCGCGGACCCTGAGCTCCATGCCTGGAACCTTCGCTCGATCGCGACTTTCGCCGATGGGCGCACGTTGAACGTTTGGGCGGCTTGGGGCACGCTCATCCGCAAGCGCAAGTACCTACCTCAATGCCTCACCGACATCGTTGCTCTCCCGGAGCTGGCAAACGTTCAGTGGTTGACCCGAGGCCCCAGGAGTAGAGCTGGGCATCCCCACCATCCCCTCTATGTGCGAGCTGATGCACGGCTAAACACCTTCGATGTGGTCGCGTACCTCGCAACCCTGTAGCGACAAACCGTCTGGCTTCGCGACCTCGGCTCGAAGAGGGCACCGCGTCATTCCGCCGCCAGTCGTCCGGTCGCCGTTGCACTCTCATGCCGATGAGCGTGCGCTCGTGCGTGGTCGGCTTCGGGTTGCGCAAACGGCCCATTTCTGAACGACCACGACCGAGTGGCCGCAGCAATCACATGCGGACCGCGCCCAACTGGCCCACGGCGTCGCTGCTGTCGGCCTTACTTGCGGTGTAGCGCTTCCTTCGTCTTGTCGCGTGCGGACTTGATCGCTTCTTTTGCCTTGTCGATACCGTGCTCAACCTTTTGTTCTGCTTGAGCGGTCTTGTTCTTGGCCTTGCCCGCGAGTTGATCGCGCTTACCTTCGGCCTGAAGCTCTTCGTCGCCGCTCAGGACGCCAGCGGCTTCCTCGACTCGTCCCTTGGCTTTGTCGGACTTGCCACTCATGCGAATCGCTCTCCTCGATGTGTGTTCGGTTGTGGTCCTAACCCTTCATGGCGCGGCGGACGCCGACTAGGGTCAGAGGTCACCCACATGAGGGGCTAAGTCGCTGCTGGCGCGAGCGCTCGCTCATGGCTCCCTTCTGTGTCAAGACGCCGCTGGCAGGGCGGTCGTAGGCTGAGCGCAGGC